>JAPOOQ010000104.1 GCA_026713345.1 Gemmatimonadota bacterium
CTCCGCCCCGACCGCGCCGACGTGATCCTCCCGGCAGCGCTGGTGTACCGGCACTTCGCACAGCTTGCCCGCGCCGAGCACATCGTGGTGCCGAGCGTGGGCGTGAAGGAGGGGGTCCTGCTGGATGTGGCGGGGAGAGAGGCCGCCCCTACCCGCTCTGCGCCAGGTGCCGGATCTCCTGAAACGCCACTGAAATCCCGGCCAAACTGACCGGCTCTTCCGCCTCCACCTCTTGCAGCACCTCGTGGAAGCGGGACAGGCGGGCGTCCTCGCCGCCGAAGCCGAGCGCGTCCGCCAACGTGCCCCCGCCGTCCAGCGCGCCCTCCGTAAGGTTGCGGCGGATTGCGCCGATGTCCCGCACCAGCCCCAGCGCCCACCGCTGCTGCCACCGGTCCTGGCCGGTCCGGTTCTCGATCGACCGGATGAGCCAGGGGATGCGCAGCTCCTCGGTCACCCAGTAGTAGACCATCGCCGCCTTCACGGGGTCGGTGCCGGTGGTGCGGGCAAGGTGCAGGATCTCCAGCAGGTGGTCGAGGAAGTGCAGCGCCATGAGCTTCTGCACGAACGGCTCGTCCTCCGGCCTCGGGGTGCCGCTCTTCACCCTCGACATGAAGTTGTCGCGGTCCTCGCCGGCGACGATTTCGTGGAACTTCTCGCGCAGCGCCTCGAGGCCCACCCGGCTGCCCTCGATCAGCGAGGTCGTCGACTCCTTGGGATCGCAGTTGTTGAGCACCCAGCGCGTGGTCTGCTCCAGTACGCGCGCCAGCCCCATCGTCCACCGGTAGGTCACGGCGGTCGACACGCTCTCCTCCCGGGACCGGATCTCCTCCAGGATCGCGTCGTGCTGCGTGAGCCTCGCGGCGACCAGCCATGCGCGCGCGATCTCGCCCTCCTCGCGGCCGGTCTCCTGGGCGAGCCGGTCGACGAAGGTGGACCCCATGAGGTCGACCAGGTCGTTGGTCATCTGGCAGGCGACGATTTCGCGGCGCAGCCGGTGGTTCGCGGCGCGATCGCGTCCCACCACCTCGATGGCTTCCGGCGGGAAATACCCGAAGAAGTAGTCGGCGGCCGAGGGGTCGTCGGGGAGCTCGGACGCGAGCAGGGCGGATTTGAGGTGCAGCTTGGCGTAGGAGAGCAGGACCGAGAGTTCGGGCCGGGTCAGCGACTGGTGCGCCTCCCGGCGGGAGCTGAGGACGTCCCAGGACGGGAGCCCCTCCGCATCGCGGTCGAGCAGCCCGATGCGGCTCAGCCTCGTCATGAGCGTCCAGAACTGGCCGACGCCGCGCCGGGCCCGGTATTCGTCCAGCGACACCGCCTGGCAACCGGATTCGTTGTCGCGCAGGACCAGGTCGGCGACGGTGTCGGTGAGGCGGTGCACGAGCTTGTTTCGCTCGTCGCGGGTGACCGCGCCCGTGTTCAGCACCTCGTTGAGGAGGATCTTGAGGTTCACCTCCCGGTCGGAGAGGTTCACGCCGCCGGAGTTGTCCAGCGCGTCGGTGTTGATGCGGCCGCCGCCGAGCGCGTAGTCCACCCGCGCCGTCTGCGTGAAGCCGAGGTTGCCGCCCTCCCCCACGACCTTCGCGCGCAGGTCGCTGGTGTTGATGCGCACGGGGTCGTTGGAGTTGTCGCCCGCGTCGGCGTGACTCTCGTGGTCCGCCTTCACATATGTGCCGATTCCGCCGTTCCAGAGCAGGTCGACGGGCGCCTTCAGCAACGCCCGGATCAGCGACTCGCCGTCGAGCGAGTCGACGCCGTCCTCCACCCCCAGCGCCCTCTTCGCCTCGGGCGTCAGGTCGACCGTCTTTACCCCTCGCGACACGATCATCCCGCCGGCGGAGAGCTTCTCGCGGTCGTAGTCGTCCCACGTCGAGCGGGACTTGTCGAAGAGGCGCTTGCGTTCCTCGAAGGAGGCTTCCGCGTCCGGGTCCGGGTCGATGAAGACGTGGCGGTGGTCGAAGGCGGCCACGAGTCGGATCTCCCGGGAGAGGAGCATGCCGTTGCCGAAAACATCGCCGCTCATGTCGCCGATCCCCACCACCGTGAAGGAGTCCTGCTGGGTATTCCGGCCCATCTCCCGGAAGTGGCGCCTGACCGACTCCCAGGCGCCCCGGGCGGTGATCCCCACTTCCTTGTGGTCGTATCCGTTCGAACCGCCGGACGCAAAGGCGTCGTCCAGCCAGAAGCCGTACTCGGTGGCGATCGTGTTGGCGGTGTCGGAGAAGGGGGCGGTGCCCTTGTCGGCGGCCACGACCAGGTAGGGGTCGAATCCGTCGTAGCGGATGACGCCCTCGGGGGGCGCGGCGGCGCCGGTCAGGTCGTCGGTGATGTCGAGCAGCCCGCGCATCAGCGTCCGGTACTGCTCCTTCGCCTCGAGCGCCATCTCGTCCCGGGTGGGCAGCGTGTGCAGGCACACGAACCCCCCCTTCGATCCGCTCGGCACGATGAGCGCGTTCTTGACGATTTGGGTGTAGACGAGCCCCAGCACCTCTGTGCGGAAGTCGTCTGGACGGTCGGAGTGGCGGATCCCTCCACGCGCCACGGCGGCGCCGCGCAGGTGGATCCCCTCCATGCGCGACGAGCGCACCCACACCTCGTACTTGAGCCGGCTCTTCGACACCGCCTGCAGCTGCTCGCAATCGAACTTGAAGGAAACGTACGGCACGCCCCCCGAGCGGCGGGTGGGCGCGCGTCCGCCGTTCCGGTAGTAGTTGGTGCGGATTGTCGCCAGGATGACGGTCTGGTAGGCGCGCAGCGCGCGGTCGTGCGCCAGCGAGCTCACCGCAACCAGCTCCTCGGTGACGAGGCTCTTGAGCTCCGCCATCTTCTCTTCGCGGTCCTCGATCCGGTCCGGCCGGTCGGGGTCGAAGCGGACCTCGAACAGCCGGAATAGCAGCTCGCCGATCGAGGGGTAGCTGTCCAGCGCCGTGGGAAGAACCTGGCGGCTCGGGACGGCGCCGACCTGGAAGGCGTAGCTGGCGTAGGCGCGCAGCACGTCGACCTCGCGCCAGGCCATCCCGGTGCGCTGCACCAGCCGGTTGAAGCCGTCGTTGCTCGCGTCCCCGGCCCGCACCGCCAGGATCGTCTCCGACAGCACGTCCGCCCGGCCCTCCACGTCCAGGTGTTCGCCCTCCGAGTTCTGGACGTCGAAGCTGTAGATGACCGAGTCCTCCTTGCCCTCCTCGCGCAGTTCGAAGGGCGCGACCGCGATCACCCGCAGTCCGCAGTTCTCCAGCACCGGCATGAAGTCCGACAGGATGATCTGGTGGTGCTTGATGTAGACCTTCAGCTCACACTTGCCACCCTCGGCGTGATCTTCGAAGAAGCGCACCGACTCCGTGCGTCCGTCGAGGCGCATCGCCTCCAGCTCCTCGATGTCGCGCACTGCCACCTGCGGATCGTTCGCGGCCTTGTACTCGGGCGCGAAGGCGCGCTCGTAGTGCCTGGCGAGCTGGCGGGCCTCGTCGGGAGGACGGACCTCGGCCAGCAGGTCCAGCACCTCGTCCAGCCACGAGCGGGTCAGGTCGGCGACCGTCGCGGTGAGCTCCTTGCCGTCCGCCTCGGCGAGACGCTCGGGGGGGCCGCCCAGGTAGAAGTGCAGCCGGGCCTGGTCGCCGGCGCTCATCGCCAGGTGGTAGTTCAGGACCTCCGCGGAGTAGCGGCTGACCAGCCAGCTCTCGAATTCTCGGCGGAAGCTGCCCGAAAAACGGTTTCGCGGGAGGACGACCATGATCGATACCCCCCGCCCCAGCGCGTCGCGGCGCACGGAGACGAAGACTTCCGCCGTGTTGTAGCGGATCAGGATCGTCCGGATCTCCTCCAGGATCTCCTCCGCCGAGGCGAGGAAGAGTTCCTCCTTAGGCAGGGACCCGAAGATCGTGATGACCTCCTTGTAGTCGTGCGATCCCTCCGCCATTCCGGAGGCTTCGAGGATGGCAATCAGCTTCTGGCGCAGAATCGGAATGTCCTGCGCGGGCTCGGAGTAGGCCGCCGAGGTGAAGAGCCCCAGGAAGCGGTGCTCCCCCGCCACCGACCCGTCCGAGCGCAGCTTCTTGATGCCGATGTAGTCCATTCGCGCGCGCCGATGGACGGTGGATTCGGCGTTGGTCTTGCTGATGATGAGGAGCGGGCCCGACAGCGCGCGTTCCTGCATCTCGGGGGGGAGTTCGGTCATCGGCACGGCACGCGCATAGGCCGATCCGTCCTCGTCCTGCAGGATGCCGAGGCCGGACCCGGGCTCGACCATGACCGCCAGCTCCCCGTCCGCCCCGTCCGGAGCGAAGGTGTACGACCGGTACCCGAGGAAGACGAAGCCGCCGTCCCTGAGCCAGCGCAGGAACGCCTGGATCTCGCGGAACTCGTCCCGTTTCGCACGCAGGTCGCGCATGCGGAAGCTCAATTCGGAGACCACATCGCCGATCTTGTCCACCATGAGGCCGAAGTCGTCGGTCGCCTTGACCACGTCTTCGAGCCGGCGGACCGTCTCCTCGCGAAGCGAATCGAGCATCGCCGGATCCTCGACGCGGGTCACCTCGGCGTAGACCATCGACTCGGTGCGGCTGCTTTCACCGGGGGGCAGCAGGTCGGTGATCCTTCCGTCCGCGTCCCGCTCGACCGTCATCAGCGGGTAGACGATATGCGCGATCCTGCGCTCCTGCGAATGGAGGAACTCGCGGATCGAATCGACGATGAAGGGCCGCTCGGAGATGTTGGTGCGGACGATCGTGACCGGCGCATACCACCCGGTCGCCGATTCCTTCGGGTTCACAACCTCGACGTCGACCCGGTCCGGACGGCTCCCATTGAGGAAACGGAACGAATTGTGGCACATCTTGGCCAGGTGGTCGGTCCGCCGCTCCTCCAGAAGGTCGACCGGAGCCTTGCCGATAAAGAAGGGGACGAACTTCGCGAGAAGCCGGTACCGGTCGTCGTCCACCTCTTCGCGAAGGATGGCCAGAACGTCACGAATGGACTGCGCCTTCTCGGGCGAGTCCGCCCCGGGGGCCGGAGGGGCGCCGGGTGTCGGCGAGGGGGTCATGCCAGAAGACTACCCAACCACCCCGTGCACCGCCAGACGTTACCTTTCCGGGGCCGGTCAACCTCAACGCGGGAGCCGCCCTTGCGCTTCATCCACATCTCGGATGTCCCCCTCGACACGGCCTTCGCCAGCCGCCCGGATGCCCTGCGCAGCCGGTTGCGGCACGCCTCCCTCGAGGCGCTCGAACGCTGCGTTTCCACGGCCCTCGCCGAGAAGGTGGACGCGCTCCTGATCGCCGGCGATCTCTTCGACGGCCCCTACCTGTCCTTCGAGACCGAGCGCTTCCTGCTGGAACGGATCGGCCGGCTGGCGGACGCGGGCATCCAGGTCGTCTACGCCACCGGCAACCACGATCCCGGCACCGGCCACCGCGCAACCGGCCTGCAGTGGCCCGGCGGCGTCACCGTCATCGCCCGGGGAGATCCCGTCACGGTCCCCGTCCACGACCGCACGGGGGAGCTGGCCGGCCACGTCACCGGCGCGGGACACGCCTCCGCGCACGAAACCACCGACCTCTCCCGCCACCTCAAGCCCGCGACGGACGCGCGCGTCCCCCAGGTGGCGCTCCTGCACACCCAGGTCGCGACCGCCGCCGAGCGGCAGGCGCACCACCCCTACGCCCCCTCCACCCTGGAACACCTCCGGTCCGCCGGCTTCCACTACTGGGCGCTCGGCCACGTCCACCTGCGCCAGGAGCTCTCCGGCGACCCCCCCATCCACTACAGCGGCAACCTTCAGGGCCGCAGTCCCCGCGAGACGGGGCCGAAGGGCGGCCTCCTCGTCGACCTCGGCGACCCCGGGCGGCCGCTCGTCGAGTTTCGCGAGTTCGCGCCGGTGCGGTGGGAGAAGCTGGCCGTGTCCACCCTGGCCGACGCGACCACGCTTGACGAGGTCGCCGGAGAGGTGGTGCGCGCGTGGGAGGCGGCCCGCAAGGACGACCCGGGCAGCGAGGGCACCGAGTGGATGGTGGCGGTGGAGCTGGCGGGGCCGTCGCCGATCTGGCGGCAGCTGCGCGAGCCCCAGGAGCTGGAGACGATCGAGGACGAGGTGGCGGCGAGGCTGGGCGCGGTGGGCGCCGAGGTTTGCGCGCGCGTTCACCCCAAGGTGCGCGTCCACGAGCACATCGAGCGCCGGGACGTGCTGGGCGCGACGCTGCAGCTCTGCCGGGAGGTGGCCGGCGGCGCCCGGGAGTTCCGCCTCGCGGAGACCGATCTCGCCGGGTTCGATCCCGAGCGGGACGCCACGGTGGGCGACTACCTGCGCCGCCTCCTCGCGGGAGGGGAGGAGGAGATCCTGGAGCGGATGCTGGAGCGGAAGGGAGCCCCGCAGTGAGGTTCGAATCCGTTCACATCGACCGCTACGGGTGTCTGGCGGACCTCTCGACCGGCAGGGAGCCGCTTCCCTCGATCGTCGTCGTCCTCGGCCCCAACGAGAGCGGCAAGTCCACCTTCTTCTCGTTCCTGACGACCCTGCTCTTCGGCTTTCACCCGGCCAACCGCGCGGGCCACCCCTACACGCCCTGGTCCGGTGGGTCCCCCGAGGGGCGCGGCCGCATCCGGCTGGACGGCGGCGGCGTGCAGGGGGTGCACCGCAGGCTGACGTCGGCCGCCTCGGGACAGATGACCACGGACGAAGGGGGCCGGAACATTGCCAACCGGCGGCTGCCCGCGGTCGAGCATGTGACGCGGACCGTCTTCCGGCAGGTCTACGCGCTGACGCTGGCCGAGCTTGCCGGGATCGAGGGGGAGAGCTGGGCGATCGTGCAGGACCGGCTGGTCGGCGCGATGGGCGTGAAGGACGTGCGGCCGGCCAGAACGGTCGCCGACGAATTCGAGACCGAGGCCAACCGGCTCTGGCGGCCCGACAACCGCGGGCGGCCGCGTGTGCGGGTGCTGCGGAGCGAACTCGCGGACCTGAACGAGCGGCGGCGACATGCCCTGGAGCTGGACCGCATGCTGCGCGCCAAGGCGGGCGAGCGGGCGGAGGCCGAGCGGACTTTGGACGCGCGGCGCGAGGAAGCGGACCGTGAGCGGGAACGCCGCGAGCTTCTGGAGGACCGCCTGAACCGTCTGCAGCCGGTCCGGCGGGCGTTGGCGCGCATCGAGGAGCTCCGGCGGGCGGCCGGGGCGGAGGAGGGTCCGGGCGGGTTGCCGGGAGACTTCGGGGAACGGCCGGAGGCGCTCCGCGAGTTGCCGGGAGACCCCGTGGGCCGTCTGGAGGCGCTGCGGGACCGCCGCCGCGAGGCTGGGGTGCGGATCGAGCAGCTCGACCGCGAGGCGGCGCTCGGCACCGAGAGCGTGCAGGACTACCGAGACCGCTATGAGAAGGTGGCCGCCATCGAGGAGGATGTGCGGACGGCCGCCGCCGGAATGACCGCGATGCCGAACATGAAGCGGGGTGTCGAGGAGGCCGAAGCCGAGGTCCGGGCGCTGGAGGCGCGTTGCCTGGAGCAGGGAGCGTCGCTGTTCACCGTGCCCTGGGGCGAGGTTTCGCGGGACGACTACGCCGGCATCGACGCCGCGGAACTGCGCGAGCAGGTGGCGGCAGCTCAGAAGTCGCGCGAGAGGCTGCTGGCGCACCAGGCCGGCACGGGCGGCGGCACCGGTCAGGCGCCGGAGATGGCCAAACCCGGCTGGGCATCCATGGCTGCCGGCCTCGTGCTGCTCGCCGGGGGGTTGGGGCTGGTGGGGTGGTGGTTCTTCTACCCGAGCATCGTGTTCGAGACGCTCGGGGGAACACGCATCACGGCGGCGTTTGCGCTCAGCGCCTCGATTTTCGTCGGGGGCGGGGGGTTGGTAGCGCTGGGAGTGCGGGCCGCCAGAGCGATGCGCTACAGGCGGTATCGGATGGCGGTTGAGGAGGCCGAGGGGCGCCGGGCCGAGCGGGTCGCGCTGCTGAAGGGCAAGGAGGAGGATGCCAGGGAGACGGTGCGTGCGATGGTCTCCGCGCTTCCCCTGCAGGAGTCGCTTCTGGAGACCCTCGGGCTGGAGCTGCCGACCGGGATCGAGAAGCTGGCCGAACTCGCGGAGCGGTTGCAGGAGCGGAACGGTGAGCTGGCGCGGCGCCGCGAGAAAGTCGGGCAGGCGGCGGAGCAGATCGCTGGAGTGCGGGACGCAGTCTCGTTTCACTCCGGCGGCGAGACACCGGTCGCGGCCCGCGTGCTGAACTCGCTGCTCGATGCGGCGCTGAAGGCGCGGGAAGGCGCACGGGCCGCGGAGCAGCAGCTTGAGAAGATCGAAGCCGGGCGGGAGGATGCCGAGGCCGAGCGTGCGGCGGCCACGCGGGAACTGCACGATCTGGAGGCGCGGCTCGCCGGATTTGCCGACGGCGACCCAGACCGCGGTGCGGCTGCGGCGGCGGAGCGACTGCAGAGCTGGCGCCGCGCGGGGGAGCTGCGCGAGGAACTGGAGCGGACCCATCCGCAGATGGACGGGCTGGTGGCCGAGATCGCGGCGGCCGAGGCCGATGGCGAGAGCTGGGAGGCACTGCGCGAGGGGCTCGACGAGCTGGACGGCCTCCGCGAGCGCCGGACGAGCCGCGCAGAGGAGCTGCAGGCGACGATCGCCCGGCTGGAGACCGAAATCGCGCACCTCGAGGATGGCGAGACCGCCGACACCATTGAGGGACGGATCGAGGTCCTGAAGGAGCAGGTGCGCGAGGCGAAGGAAGGTCGGGACCGCGCGTTCCTCCTGGCCCGCCTGGTGCGCGAGGCCGACCGGCGGTTCCGCGAGGAGAACCAGCCCGAGCTGCTCAAGCGCGCCGGCCGCTATCTCGGCGAGGTCACCCACGGGCGCTACGACCGGATCGAACTGGGCGACCCCGGCGACGAGTCCTTCTACCTGCGGGAACCGGCCGGGTCCACGACCCGCAAGGTCGGCGAAGCGCTCTCCCAGGGCACGAAGGAGCAGGTCTACCTTGCGCTGCGCCTCGCGATCATCAGCCACCTCGACGCCGACCGCGAGCGCCTCCCGCTCTTCATGGACGAGACGCTGGTCAACTGGGACGCCTGGCGCCGCGATCGCGCCTTCGGGATCCTGGAGCGCGTCGCCGAGGAGCGGCAGGTCTTCATCTTCACCTGCCACCCGGCCATGGCGGCCGAGATGGAGGATCGGGGGGCCCGGGTCATTCCGTTGGCGGTGGAGTACTGACGCCCCGCTGATGTGCGCATGTTACGTTCAAGGATCCAGTCGCTGTCACCTTGACTACGGACCCCAATGCGCGAATCGCCGAATCGCAAGGATCTTGGTTCGTACTACACCCCACCAGCCGCCGTCCGGACGCTGGTCTCGTGGGCGACGCGGGGGGTTCCGAGCGGCCCGGTCCTTGACCCTTCCTGCGGCGACGGACGCTTTCTCGCTGGTCTGAACGACGGCGTGGGCGTCGATATCGACCCTGCGGCAGTCGCCGAGGCGTCCAGATGCGTGAATGCCGACATCATCGCTGCCGACTTCTTTGAATGGGCCCCGGACACGAATCGCCGATTCGCCGCGGCCGTCGGTAACCCTCCCTTCATTCGCTACCAGCGGTTCAGTGGACGGGCTCGGGAACGCGCGCTGCACTACTGCGCCGCCCAAGGTGTGAAACTGTCCGGCCTGTGTTCGTCCTGGGCACCGTTCGTGGTCGGAGCTTCACGCCTCCTGAAGCGGGGGGGACGGTTGGCATTCGTGGTTCCCGCGGAGATTGGCCATGCAGTGTACGCCCGGGAAGTGGTCCGATATCTCCTCGGTTCGTTCGAACGCGTCGAAGTGATCGCGGTGCGAGAGAAGCTCTTCCCTGATCTTTCGGAGGACTGCTGGCTCCTGCGCGCATCCGGATTCGGTGGGTGCTCCGAGGCAATTCACTTTGTTCGACTCGACTCGCTTCGCGCGGAAGAGAGCTCGTGGGCCTTCGAACCGGTGTCGGTGGATGAACTGGGTCGTTGGGGTTTCCGGCTGCGCGCCTTTCTGGTTCCCTCGTCGATCCGCGCCGCCTACCTGGATATCGCGGTACACGCCGCGGTCAGCAGGCTTGGCAATGTGGCGCGAATAGGGATTGGCTATGTGACCGGGGCAAACGACTTCTTTCACCTGCGCCCAAGTGACGCGGCCGCCCTCGGGATTCCGAATGAGGTGCTACGCGTGGCTATTCGTTCGAACCGCGACCTGGTCGTAGACGACATTGATGAGGATGTCGTCGGGTCGTGGATTGCCAACGACCGCCCGGTGCTCCTACTGGACCTGGCCGGGAGGAGCGAGCTTCCCGGCTCGGTTGAAGCCTACCTTGAATCCGAGGCTGCGCGGGCGGCGAGCGGAAGCTACAAGTGTCGCAATCGGGAGCCCTGGTATGCGGTACCGGACGTTCGAACTCCTCACGCTTTCCTGTCGATCATGTCCGGGCGAGGACCCAGGCTGGTCGGGAATTCAGCCGGCGTAACCTGCACGAACTCTGTTCATGCCGTCCACTTCCTGGACAAGGCCGACGCGAAGCGGTATGTGAGCAACTGGAGGAACGAGCTGACGACGCTCTCCTGCGAGCTCGAGGGACACGCCTTGGGAGGGGGCGTCCTGAAGATCGAGCCTTCGGAAGCGCGCCGCGTGCTCCTGGCTCCCGGGCTCGACTTGTCCGAGGAACAAAAGGAGCTACTGCGTAGCGGGACCCGGGAGTTGCGGAGGTGGAGGCATTTCCGTGCCGCCTGAGTCTCCCAGGCTGACCAGTCTCAAGGACGCCCTGACCTGGTTCGCCTTCCCGGATGCCAGCGTCCAGACCAGTCGGCACATTCTCAGGTTGCAC
>JAPOOQ010000105.1 GCA_026713345.1 Gemmatimonadota bacterium
AGCTTCTTCCCGGCCCGCTTGGTGTCGAACTCGGGGTCTCCCTCCACTGTCTTCACCAGCCGGTAGTAGCTGTCCACCGGCGTGTAGTTCCGGAGGACATCGATAATGAACCTCTCCTGGATCGCCTGCTTCATGGTGTAGGAGTGGAACGGCGCGTGCCGTGTCTTCCCGCCCTCGGTCACGGGGTCGCCGAATATCTCCAAGGTCTTGTTCTTAGGTGTGGCGGTGAAGGCGAAGTAGCTTGCGTTGGGCAGCAGCTTCCGTGACTCCATCAACCGGTTGATCGTGGCCTCGGTCGTCTCGTCTTCGTCCACCACGCCGGCCTTCCCCAGGGCCATGGATACCGACGCCGATGTCCGTCCGCCCTGGCTCGAGTGGGCCTCGTCGATGATGATGGCGAATCTGCGCCCGCGATGCTCATCCCCGATCGCGTCCAGGATGAAGGGGAACTTCTGGACTGTGGTGATGACGATCCGCTTGCCCTCCTTGAGCAGGGTTCGGAGGTGGGCGGCATCCTGGGCGTGGCCTACGACGGAGCCAACCTGCGCGAACTGCTTGATGGTGTCGCGTATCTGCCTGTCGAGCACGCGCCGGTCCGTCACGACAATCACCGAGTCGACGATGGTGGCGCCCTGTCGCTCCAGCCCGATCAATTGGTGGGCCAGCCAGGCGATGGAGTTCGACTTGCCGCTGCCGGCCGAGTGCTGGATCAGGTACCGGTACCCGATTCCACGCTCCGAAGCGTCGGCCAGCAGCTCCCGTACCACGTCGAGCTGGTGGTAGCGCGGCCAGAGCTGCTCGCGCCTCTTGCGGCCGGTCTTCTCATCCTTCGTCTCCACGATCTGAGCGTAGTTCTCGATGATGTCGGTGAGGCTGTCGCGGGTGAGGACCAGCTTCCACAGGTAGTCGGTCTTGAGGCCGTTGGGGTTGGTCGGGTTGCCGGCGCCGCCGTCCCAGCCACGGTTGAAGGGCAGGAACCATGACTCCTTGCCTCGCAGCTGGGTGCAGAACTGCACCTCATGGTCGTCCACGGCGAAGTGGACGAGGCAGCGGCCGAGTTCGAAGAGCTTCTCCCGTGGGTTGCGATCCCGCTTGTACTGCTCGACGGCATCGGCGACCGTTTGCTTGGTCAGGCTGTTCTTCAGTTCGAAGGTGGCGACGGGCAAGCCGTTGACGAAGAGGCACAGGTCGAGCGCGAGCTGGGCCTCGTCACGGCTGTAGCGGAGTTGCCTCGTGACGCTGAACCGGTTCTGCCCGTACCGGACCCGCGCTGCCTCGTTCCCCGATGACGGAGCGCCGTACATCAGGTCGATCCGGTGCGGTCCGTGGCTCACGCCTTTCCGCAGCACATCGACGGTCCCGCGCTTCGTGATCTCTCCCTGCAGCCGGGCGAGGAACTTGCGCCGCGCCGGGCCATCCGTGTCGAGGTCGAAGGATTTGGCGGCGTCGGGCTGGGTGGTCTGGAGAAAGGCGGCGAGCTGGACGAGATCGACGCAGTACTCGCGGTCGTAGTCGCGTGGCTCTCCGCAGATCCAGCCCGCGTTGTAGCTGGCCGGACGCTCGTGGAACGCGCTGCCCTCCGGTGGGTCGCAGGGCGCTCCAGTCAGCGCCGTGCAGATGAGGCTCTCCAACCCCCTCTCGCTCGTGTCGGTGGTCGTGCGAAGCGGACGGCCGACGTGTGCTTCGCCCGGTCGGTGGTACTTGCCGCGAACCGCGTTCGACCAGTCGAGGATCTCGGGCGCTCCTGACAGATCGATCTGATCGTCCGGGAGGGCCTCCAGGGCCCGCAACTGGTCCCTCTGGCGCTGCGTCAGATCAGACATGTCCTTCTTCATAGTGTTGTCGCTCGCGCCTGGTCAGCTTGCGGGCGGAGATGATGCGTCCAACCTCTTCGCCCGTTTCCGGGTCGAGTCTGGGAGAGAAGTGTGTACGACCATGATGGCCGTCGTTCCCACGACTCCCATTGTCCGCCACCGCTCTTCGTGCGGGTGTGGATCTGGAACCGTCGCCGCGAGCGGGTCGCTGAGGACGAGTATAGCGGTCTCGAACTCGATACCGTGGTCTCGAAGGTTGGCTCGGTTCTTATTTGGATCCCACTCCCAGAGCAACGTCTTCGCCTCGGCCTTCCCTTGCAATGGGTCGGGGACGCTGCGCAGATTGGCCGGGGTGGTGCGCCTTCCGTCGCCTCAGAAGGAGAGTCTAACGTGGAATCGGGACTTCCCTGAACTCCCCGGGACGAACCTCATTGATGGCCGCGCGAATCTCCGCGGTCCGCAGCCGCACGTACGGCCACGCAGTGGACAGCAGCACCACCGCCGCCAGCCGCCGGCCAGCGAGGTTCTGCTGGTAGCGCATATTCTGGTCGGTGGTGACGAGGATGTCGTAGCCCTCGTCCTCGGCCCTCGCGATCAGGTCTCCGTTGTCCAGCTCGGACCACCCTCGCTCCGCCACGGCATCGACCTCATGATCGCCGAGGTGCCGCCGGAGAGGAGCGGGCGTGCCCTGATCGAACAAAATCCTCACGACTAGGCGGGCATCCGGAGGGCCTGCGCCTCATGATCGAGGACAGCCCGCACCTGCCACTCCTCGACGCCCGGGAACCAGTCCAGGAACTCTTCAACCGTTGCCCCGCTCGCCAGGTTCTCGAACAGGGCCGAGACCGGCACCCTCGTCCCTGTGAAGATGGAGGCGCCACTGACTCTGCCAGGGACGCTCTCGACTGCGGGGCAGCTCTCCCAGTCCGTCATACCGTCACCTCGCTCTCGATTGCCGAGTCACCCGCAGGCTCCTCGGGAATGCCGTCATCGTCATCAAAGAAGTCCGCCAGCGGGCCGTTCTTCGGCCAGTCGTCGCCGACTTCCTGATTCGGGAGCAGCTCCGCTGCCTCGCGCACATCCAGCTTACCGGTCACCACGTCGGCGACGAGGCTCGTCCGGTACTCCTCGGTCAACTCGATCTGCCGGCGGGCGCGGGCGATGGCAGCATCAATGTCGACGAAGGTCTTATCAACGTGCTCGACGATGGCGAGCTGTTCATCTACGGGTGGGAGAAGAATGGGGTAGTTCTTCACATCGTCCAGTGAGAGGCCGTCCTTTGTCCCGCCGCTAGTGCTAATCCGGCCGTGAGTTTGGCCCACGGTAGAGAGGAGCACGTATCCAAGCCATCGCGGAGACGATCCTGGCCGTGGTTGGCAGCGGGCCACATGTTGGCTTACATAGGCTTCATCGAGTGCTGCGGGAGCGATTCCTATTGACCCGATGTAGGCAGTGACCGAAACCAACACGTCACCAGCTTGGATTCGCGTTCGAGTAACCTCCGATGTCTCCGGTAGGTTCAGTCTTACCGTGTCGTGGAACCGTAGTTGTAGTGAACCACGGCTGAGATTCGCGACGCGAATAAACAGAGGTCCGGTGTCCGAGGCGTATGACGACCAACCCCGAGAACCTGTCGTGACTACTGACACTACGTTTCTGAGACGACACAATTCCCAGTGCTCCGGCACGTCGCCCAGCCAATCGATGCTGGAGGGCTTGAGGCGCACGTCGGGATCGAGGCCCCGGGTGACTGCCTGGGTGACGACGGCCTGCCGCTCCTCCTCCAGTAGCTCGATGAGCCTCCGCTTGGCGCAGACGTACCGCCGGATGCGCTGGTCCACGTAGTCGAGGTAGCGCACGATGGCGCGCTGCTCGGGGAGCGGCGGCAAGTGCACTCGGGTATCAAGAAACCTGTTGTCATAAAGGCGCAGGAATCCTGCAGTCCCGGTTCCGAGGCCGGTCGCTTCCTTCCGAAATTGGGCTCGATAGTAGGACGTTCGACAAACCTCACTTATAAATCGCATCTGGACCGGATGCTTCTTTCGGAAAACGGAATAGTCGGGACTGATCAGGCCATCGATTCCTGAACGAAAGATCAAGCCATTGTTCGCCTGAAGGCGATTAACCACTAGCTCATCTACTTCGACCAACTTGAACCCTGTGAGGGACGCGGCCTGCGGGGGACGTGTGAAGTGCTCGGCGTAGACCACCACGCCATGATCACGGCGCAGCGAAAGGAGTGTCTGCTGCCCTGTATCCGACCTCCGGTCAACCGGCTGCAGGATCGTCTTCAGTCGACGGCACTCCCAGTGCTCCGGAACACTACCGAGACTCTCGACGACCGAGGGTTTCATTGTCGAATAGGGCTTCAGGCCGGTGATCATGGGTCCATCACCCTACGATCTCTGCGAGCAGCCCGTCCGTTTCCTGCTCGATGCTCAGGATGTCGGCGCGAATCTCATCAAGTGAGCGCAGCGGCTCAGGCTTGTGGAAATAGCGGGTGAAGCTGATCTCGTAGCCGATCTTGACGCTCGACGGCGCGCACCAGGCATCCGGGTCGTATGGGAGCACCTCCTGTTTCAGGAAGGCGTCGATGCCGCCCTCGTGGAGCAGCGGCACCTGCTCGGTGTCGCGCGGGTCGGTGTCGGGCTCGTACTCGACCACCGCCGGCCTGCCGTCGATGGTGGCGGGGAAGAGGCCGCGCAGCGGGTCGGGCGCGACTCCCGGCTTGTGGACACGCCTGATGATTGGCGGAGCGGTCTCGACGCGCTCGCCGCCGTCCTTCAGCGTTCTGATCTCTTTGGCGGTATGAGCCCGGTCCGGGTCTGCGCTCGCCAGTCGCAGCGGCCGTTCAACGGTGACCCTCCAGTAGCCGAAGGCCTCGTTGGGGAAGATCTTCGACTGCTCCGTCTCCTCAAAGGCGATGACGGCGTCGCAGATGCGCTGGATGTCCTCGCCCGAAAGTTCGCAGTTCTTGCTCCCGAGGTTCCGGCGCAGGGGTCGGAACCATTGCGTGGCATCGATGAGTTGCACGTGGCCGCGTCGATGCGCCGCCTTGCGGTTGCTGAGTACCCAGATGTAGGTGGCGATGCCGGTGTTGTAGAACATGTTGAGCGGGAGGGCGACTATCGCCTCCAGCCAGTCGTTCTCGATGATC
>JAPOOQ010000106.1 GCA_026713345.1 Gemmatimonadota bacterium
AATATCATCATAACGGATCCAGCTTCGACGCGCGAGGCTGCCGTGGACCGTATCCGCCCTTCAGGTCGCCCAGCCGACCCTCAAGCAGCCCGCCCGCGATCCAGTTGTACAGCGTCCGCCTGCCGATCCCAACGCGGCGGGCGACCTCCGCCCTGCTCACCCCCTCGTCCAGATAATGCCTCGCCAGAACCCTCTTCTCTCTCTCGAACACTGCGCCTCCCCCGTTGAGTGGAGACGACAGAATATCCCGATCCCCCTTCAGACCCGACGACGCCCCGTTCCGCGTATCGCCGCCCGAACCGCTCCCGCACCGGGTCCGCAACTGTGCCTTTTTGAATGCCCACATGTGTGCAACTTTGTGCGCCCGGCAACAGTCTCCCCGCTCAAGCTTCGAAACAACCACAGGATGGCCGCTCTCTCGAAGTGTGTGAAGAAAGTCTCGCAAGGGCGTCAGGTCCTGCGACAGCGAGAAGTGCATGTCAACTTCAGCTCCGCGATAGGCACGTGTGAAACTCGGCACGCTGAGTGCGAATACACGCTCGTAGAGATACTCCCGGACAAGTCGATCAGCGCGCCGTGCGGAAAGGATGTACCAGTCCGCGTTCAGAATCGCTTCATAGGTCCGCTGGCTGGTAGTACAGCGCGGCCGTGTCGATGTAGTGGCTTGGGATCTCCTGCCCCACCTTCTCGCCGGTCAGCGAACGCTCGCCCACGACCACGAAGATGTACGGCAGATGCTCTGCCTCCTGCTTCCTCAAAGCACCCCGGATCTTGTATGTGGCGAGCGCGAAGTAATCCTCGGGTTCGGTCTGCCTGCGCCACCGTATACCGAGGCGTCACGCGCCTCAGGCTCGCCGGAAGGGACGCATCCGCTGCCCGCCGTTGCCAACACCGTCCTAAACAACGTGGCCGTCCGAATACCTGCTTCCAGGAAATCAGCGGACGGTTTCCCGGACAGCGCCCCGGCTTTCCGCGATCCGCTCGCGGAGCCACTCGTCGAGTTCGGCTTCGACCCAGCCCACGGCGCGCCCGCCCAAGGAGACCGGTTGGGGGAAGCGCCCCTCGGCAAGCCGCACATAGATCGTGCTCCGCGACAGGCCCGTGCGGGCGATCACATCGGGCAGCCGCAGGAACCGGATCGGTGGGTGCGTACTCTGTCTGATCGGTTGTTCAGTCATCGCTCTGCTCCTTTTCGTTTCTCCTTGCTAGTGACGAAGGCATCCTGTGTCGATGGCTGCGGGGAGATTCCATGCGCTACCCGCGTCGTTTGCCCGACTGGGAGTGGATCGGAGGTGCTACTGGCGCAACGGGGGGGGTGTAGAGGTCGATGCCACCGCCCTTGGGTTCGGGCCGGATTCGCTCGGGTTGACCTTCCCCTTTTCATGCTTCGGCGCTCAGAACTCGTCCACAGCCCTCCAGTTCGATCCGCTGGTTTCCAATTCAAGATTGTACACCTGAAGTGGTACCGCATCCCCGCCATCCAACGATAAATCGTTGCATGTCAATCAGTTATAACAGTCGATGCAACTTGCGGTGGAAGCTGGGTTGGCCGAGTGGCCTAGCCACGAAGAGTCCATCGCTCAGATTATCAGCAGGGGGTGTGGCGCCCTGGGGCTTCGTCGGCGCGCTGGTGGGAGCGCACGCTCAGAAAGGCGTGTTCGTAACGACTGCCGACTTCACTGCCTCCGCCAAGGATCTCGCCGCTCAAGACCCGAAGCGGGTCGTGCTGATCAATGGTCGAAGACTCGCCCGCTTGATGGTACGGTACGATGTCGGTGTGCGGGTGCGAGACCGCACCGGCGTCCGATTCTGATCAAAGCAATCGACGAGGATTAGACAATCCCCGCCGTGGTACAGAGGCGAGTTCTGGGCAGTCGATCCGCCAGTCCCTGAGCAGTTGGCCCGATGCCAAGGCGTTGCTTCTGCGACTCACGGACCACAGCTTGGACCATCGCTTCTTTCCCGCCCCACCCCAAACGAGAGCCCAACGGCCAAGTGCCGGACGATGGACGACGAGAATCGTAAAGACAACATGACATTTCGTAAAGCAAACATTGCACCGTGGCCGAGTCAGCGGCGCGGTCCGATGTGGATGTATCACCCCTTGGCCATCGCCCTCGCCGCCTTGGCCGGCCTGCTCCCCCCCACCCCCCTCACCGCCCAGGACGCCCACGACATCGTGCTGTCGGGAGGGCGCGTCGTGGATCCCGAAACGGGCCTCGACGCGGTCCGCAACGTGGGGATTCGCGGGGGGGAGATCGTCGCGATCTCGGAGGATCCGCTCACGGGGGACATCGTGGTGGACGTCACGGGGCTGGTTGTCGCGCCCGGCTTCATCGATCTGCACGCGCACGGGCAGACCAACCGCGCGAACGAGTTCCAGGCCCGGGACGGGGTCACCACGGCGCTCGAGATGGAGAGCGGCGCCGCGAGTCCGGCGGCGTTCCTCGCGCGGAGGGGCGAGGGCGCGATCCTGAACTACGGCGCGACCGTTTCGCACATGTCGACTCGGGCCTGGGCCATGCCGGGACGGGTCGCCGCGCTGGAGCGGGCCCGCGCGATGCTCGACAGCGATCGCGACGTCGGACTGCGCCAGCTCGGATCGGTCGGGTCGGCGGGCCGCTACGACGCGATCGCCCGCGAGGACTACCCCGCGCTCAGGGACGCACTCGCCCGCGGGCTCTCCGAAGGCGCCCTCGGGATCGGGATGGCGCACCAGTACTACCCGGGCGCCTCGCTGGAGGAGATCCTCGAAGTCTTCAAGTTCGCCGCGGAAGCCAACACGACCATCTACACGCACGTCCGCGACATGACGATCAGCGCCATGCAGGAGGTGCTCGCCAACGCCGTCGCCACCGGCGCATCGCTCCACATCGTCCACGTCAACAGCTCCAGCCTCTGGAACATCGGGCCGATCCTCGACCTCATCGGCGGCGTCCAGAGCCGCGGATTCGACGTCACCACCGAAGCCTACCCCTACACCGCAGCCTCGACCGGCATCGAATCCGCCATCTTCGACCCCGGCTGGCAGGAAAAGCTCCAGATCAGCTATGGCGATGTGCAGCTGCAGGACACCGGCGAGCGTCTCACCGAGGAGACCTTCCGCAGCAACCGGCAGGAGGGCGGCACGGTGATCATCCACATGATGAGGGACGAGTGGATCCGCGAGGCGCTGGGGCGGGACATCGTAATGGTCGCATCGGACGGGATGCCGTACGCTCCGGGCGCGCATCCCCGCAGCGCGGGCACCTTTTCGCGCTTCCTGGGGCGCTATGTGCGTGACGAGGGGCTGATGCCGCTGATGGACGGGCTGGCGAAGATCACCATCATGCCCGCCCGGCGGCTGGAGGGGATGACGGACCAGGCGGCGCGCAAGGGGCGGCTGCAGGTCGGGATGGACGCCGACATCACAGT
>JAPOOQ010000107.1 GCA_026713345.1 Gemmatimonadota bacterium
GGGGGGGGGGGGGGGGGGGGGGGGGGGGGGGGTGGGGGCCGGAGCGGGGTTTTGCACGGTTCTCCCAGTGCAGCTGTCTATATCTGTTAGGAGGCACAGATGCGTCCGGAAACGGCAGAAGGGAGGCTGAACGAGATGGACAGCGAATACTCTTGCGCTGGAGACATCGTGATGCTCAGGAGCGGTGGCCCGTGGATGACGGTCGAGGACACCGAGGATGGGGAGGTGCATTGCAGCTACTTCGTCGAGGGTCATCTGGAGCACGCGACATTCCGGGAAGAGGCGCTCCTCAAGCTGTTCGAAGCGGAGCCGGCGGACGAACCCGCTGACGAGCCGGGGCATTCTGCGACCGACGACTGACCGGTGAGTTTTGCACGGTTTCCCCCGACGGCTGTCTATAGTCCCTCAGAGAAGCCATTCTTCACAGACGGGTGATGATCCCAAACCGGGGGAGCCCCAGGCAACAGGAGAGAAGACGTTGCGCAGATTCGCCTTGGTACTCATCTTGATCAACCTCGCGCTGGGACGAACTGTCCGCAAGCGGGGGGCAGATCTAACGCGGGAGCATCGTATATCGGTGTGGACGCTCTTGCCCGTTGTGATGGCAGCATGTGTCGAGCCCGGCGAATCGGGAGCAAGTGGTGGCGAGGTCACCGTCACAGACTCGGGTCACATCCAGATTGTGGAGGTGGGAGGAGCGCTGCTCAGCAATCTCCCGGAATGGTCGCTTGACCAACGGCCATTGCTGGAGATCGGTGAGAGGATCGGGGGAGATCCGTACATGTTCGGCAGGATCGATGCCGCGGCGCGGCTCCCCTCCGGCGAGGTCGTGGTAGTCGACGGCCTCACATTTGAATTCCGTGTGTTTGGTCCGGATGGCCTGTTCCGGAGGCAGTTCGGACGCGACGGAGAAGGTCCCGGGGAATTCAAGGCGGTATCCTTGCGGAGGCTCGTGAACGGAGGGTTCGCGGTGGCTGACGCCCGATTGGACAGGCTAACCTTGTTCGATTCGATGGGAACTCTCACAGAGAGCCGGGGGAGCATTTGTCGCAGTAACGGTGCCGGTGTATACCATGAATCCCCGAGTTATGTTGGCAGGTGCGCATTCGCCGGTCTCACCGGGGATGGCATGGTTTTCTGGTCAGAAACCGTGGGCTCCGAGCAGCCGGCCCTGCGACTGGACGTGGCTCACCACTACGTCGGCGGGACGCGATTTCTGTTCCGCCCTGCGGGCGATGCCCGTCTGGTCGTTGACTCCATCCCTGTTGCGAATCAAGTCGCGATATTGACAACCAGGTTTGGACCCAGGTATCTATGGGTCATCTCGGAACTGTTCGAGGCGAGTGGAAACTGGGCCTTCGGCCCTCGCACCGTTGCGGTAGCGGAAGCGGAACGGTTCGAGGTGAGATTTCGCGACTCGGCCGGGACGCTCCAGAGGGTTCTGCGCGTTGGAGTGGTTCCCGAGCGTGTGACCACCGGGCACATCGATGCGATCAAACAGCTGATGGGCACCTCAGCAAGCCTCAGCCCCAAGGAGTTGGCGCTGGAATACCTGGACGATGTCCCGGTCGATGGCCCGATCCCGTTGATCGGAAAGATGCGCTTTGACGAATCCGGACGCCTCTGGATTGGCGACTATGTCCCGGATCCCGTTTTGGTCATCCCGCAGGAGTGGCGGTGGACGATCTTCGACGAAAACGGTTTGCCTCTTGCACGCATGACCACCGGTGCGTCGGACGACATCCTGGAAATCGGTGGCGACTACATGCTGGTGCGCGAGCGGGACGACATGGATGTCGAGAGCGTGGGGATGTACCGCATTGAGCGGGAACCGGTGAACTGACCCATGTTGGTCAGGAATAGCCGACCGCTCCGCTGGGTGGCCATGGTCACTTCGCTCTCTGGGTGCGCAGAGGATTCCGCGTCCCGTTCTGCGCCCACGGGCGTCACCGTCACCGACTCGGCGGACATCCGGATCCTGGAAGTGGGTGGAGAAGTGCTCGACACCCTGCCCGAATGGTCGCTATCCGACGACACTGCAGTCACAATGGGCGTCAATACCGGCGACGATCCCTACTTGTTTGGGTTGATTGCCGGGGCGATCAGGCTACCCTCCGGCGAGATCGTGATCGTGGATGAGCACGGGTTGGAGTTTCGCGTCTTTGGTCCTGACGGGGTCTTTCGCAGAGCGTTCGGGCGGGAGGGTGAAGGTCCGGGCGAGTTCAGACGGGTCGTGTTCATGCGAAAGCTCGGGGATGGTGGCTTTGCGGTGTTCGATAGTTCGCTGAACAGATTGACGTTCTTTGACGACCACGCCGTGCTCGTGGAATCTCGATCGAGCGCGTGCAGTTCAGTCCTCACTCAAGCCCTCCGTGGGCGGGGTGCACTCCGCTGCTACTTCGATGGACTTGTCGGCGACGGAACCTCTTTCTGGTACGGCCCACAGGAACCGGATGAACCGGAGCCGGCGCCACGACACAATGTGGTCCGCCGGTATCCGGGGAAGACTCATATTCTGGCGCTCGAGGTGGACGACGGTATCGAGCTGATCGATTCGGGTTCGGCCAGAAGCTGGGCCAGAATTTCGAGGACTGTCGGTGGTATGCTGGCAGTCTGGGGCGTTCCGGAACTCTTCTCTCCCCACGGGCACAGGGCCTTTGGTCCGCATGGGCTTGCGCTTGCGGAGTCGGAACGCTGGGAGGTCAGGTTCCGCGACTCCTCCGGTGTCCTCAAGCGCATCCTGCGGGTGCGCAAGGAACCGGAGATTGTGACCCGGGCACACATCGATGCGATCGTCGGTGCGGTGGGCACCCCTGCGAGCCTGAGCCCCGCAGACCTGGCGCTGCAATACCTGAACACGGTTCCCACGGGAGGCCGCGTACCGTTCTTCAGTGAACTCCGTTTCGACGATTCCGGGCGCCTCTGGATCGCCGATTACGTTCCGTCACCCATCCTGGTCAACACGGAAGAACTGCGTTGGACCATCCTCGACGAGAACGCTTTTCCGCTGGCCCGCATGACGACGGGACCTTCGGACGACATCCTGGAAATCGGTGACGACTACATGCTGCTGCGCGAGCGGGACGAAATGGATGTCGAGCGGGTAGCGATGTACCGCATCGAGCGATTCATGAAAGAAATGAGATGAAATGACGAGCCACAGAACCGGACGGCACCTGAGGGTGCACTTCTCTCGATTTCACCTGATCGGCTGGCTTGCGAGTGCCGCTGTCGCATCGTGTCTTCCGCTTGCCCACATAAGTGCTCAGGCCACTCCAATTGCGGAATGCACGGCACCATGTCCCCTTTTTCTTGAGCTCGCGGCGACGTTCGGAGACGATGCGGGCCCGGGGCTGCTCGGGGCCTCTGTCCGAGGTTTTCCGGACAGCAACGGCCGCTGGTATCTGGTTGACAGGCCACCCACCGAGGTCAAGGTCTACGACAGCGCGGGCGCCTTCCTGCATCGCTTCGGCCGAAGCGGCGAGGGGCCCGGAGAATTCAGTCTGATCAGATACGTCCTCCCGATCGGCGACGGCGTCGTCGCCGTGCTTGACGACCCGAGCGGGCTCAAGTTTTTCGACTCGGCGGGCAATTTCCTTCGTGAGGCGCGGTTGCCGTTCGCACCAGGTGGGAACGGAGCCGTGTACGCCGACGGCCTGGGGTTCGTGATTTCGGCGAATGCGCCAACTCCCGGGCGAGCGGGTCTTCCTCTTCACATCGTCGATCTGGACGACGGAAGCGTGGACGTCTCCTTTGGGTCACTGACGGGTGAGTATCCGTTCAGTGATGTAGATGGTGCGAGCCGCTACCTGGCCGAAGGACCGGCGGCCGGTGCCGTATGGGCAGCCCGGCTGTACGAGTACCGCATCGAGCTTTGGACACCGGACGGTCTCCAACGCTCCCTGGTGCGCGAGGTGTCGTGGTTCCCGCCGGCGACCCAATCCACCCTGGCCCATGGGTGGTCTGAACGACCGAACACGATCCTTGTCGGTTTAGCGGCAACAGGGTCGGAATTATGGGTCAAGTTCAGAGTCGCAGACGAACGTTGGATGGAGGCAGCGGAGGAGAATCCTGTGAATCCTGACCGTGGCCTCTTCTATGACACCATGATCGAAGTTATCGACCTCGATGCGTCACGAGTGGTCGGCCGGGTTCGCCTGGACGAGGACTACAGCAACTTCGTCGCGCCTGGAATGATTGGCAGGACGGTGGTCACGCCCGCGGGCTCCGTGCGGTACCAGGTGTACCGAATCTCGAGCAGAGCGCCGGCCAATTGACCGCATGCGTCCCGGCGTGATGGCGTCCCGAGGGCCCTGTCCCAAACCCCCCGCGATGAGGTCCCCAAAATGAACCACCCATGCCACATCCGTAGCGTATGTGCCACCGCAATCCTGCTCGCGGGATGCGGGGGCGATCAGGCGGCAGATCGCCATGAGCCTTTGGTCGATACGCTTCGCAGTGGCACGGTTGTCGTCCAGAACTCGCCGCAAGGCTTGTGGGACTTGGATCCGGGGGCGCGTTGGACCGTTGTGGAGAGTGTCCGAATTGGCAGTACCGACGGGGGCGGTCCCGATGTATTCGGGTCGGTTCCCACGCTGATTGTCGACGATCTGGACCGCATGTGGGTCGTTGATGCGATGGCGAACGAACTGCGGGTCTTTGACGCGGATGGGCGCTTCGTCCGGACCATCGGCCGAACAGGCGCGGGGCCCTCCGAATTCACGCGGATCGGTCCCGTTTTTCACGGTCCGGATGCAACGATCTGGGTCGAAGACCTATCTCTGGCCCGATGGGAGGTCTTTGACACCGCGGGGATTCGGGTCGAAGGGCACCCGAGCCCCACCAACCTGCGTGGCGGATTGCGACATTGGACGCGCGACGGCCTCTTTCTGGTCCTGGCGCCGCACCCGGAGTCGCCGCCCCAGGTCGGCCTCGTGGCCTACCTGAGGACACAAGAGGGGGCACTCGAACGCGAGGGTCGGGTCTTCGAACTTCCGCCGGAGCCCAGGCCCGTGGGGTTGGTGACGGTCAAGTCCGATCGCATCAGCACTCAGGTGCCCGCTCCGTATACGCCCAAGTCGTTCGGGGTGTCCGGACCCAATCTCGACTATTGGTTTTCCGACGGGCGAGCCAGAAGGGGCAACTACGAGATTCGCCGGATCAGTGTGGACGACGGGGCCACGCGGCTGACGATCAGGCGCCGTTTCACTCCGACGGAGATTCCGGACTCGATACGGACCTGGGCGATCGACTCCCTCCGGCAGGAGTTTCGCGAGAATGACATGCCCACCGAGGCGCTCACACTAAGGGTCGTGCCCCGGGAATACCCGCCGTTCAGCGACTTCTTCCTCTCTGCCGACGGCACGCTATGGGTCCGTCGCGTCTTCGCGGACGGGCTTGTGGGGTTCGATGTGTTCGCGGCCGACGGGCGCCTTCTGGGGCGCCCGAGCATGAAGGCCGAGCTTGCAGGAATACGGATTGTTTCGATCACGGCGACGAACATCTACGGGATCGACACCGATGAGCTCGGAGTGAACCAGGTGGTTCGGTTGGAGATTCAGCATTCACCAGGTGTGGCCCCGAGGCCGTCTGAGTCAGAAGGCAGCGGTGAAGGAATGGCGGATGGTACTTTACGGTAAGCAGCGTTGGGCAATGGTGATACCTGACGATTGGAGCGATCATGCGATTCATTGGCCTCACGGTGAGGAACCCGAAAGCCGCAAGGAGATGGCTACTCGGACCGGCGATCGGGCCCCGGGTTGCGGGGTGCCTGTCGGGGATGATCTCCATCCTGATCCTCTGCGTGCTGACGGTGAGCGCGGGCTGCACTGATCCAGACGCCCGCGACCTTCCGCCGTCTTCGGCAAAGGACTCCGCAGGAATCGAGGTGATTGACATTCGGGGGTCAGGTTCGGAGGGAGATGGCGTGTGGCGCTTGACCCCCGATCCCCTGTTGACGATCGGGGTCGTTGCCGGGGAGCCGGAATACGAGTTCTCCTATGTCGTGGGCGCTTTTCGGTTGGCGCCGGATACCATTGTTGTCCTCGATGACGACGCCGGAGAGCTGCGGTTCTATGACGGACTCGGCAACCACATTCGGACGGTTGGGGGGCGGGGCGAGGGCCCGGGAGAGTTCGAATGGGCGACTGACATCTCTACGTTCGCAGGAGGGGTGCAGCTGAAGGCGAGCAACAAGCGGATTCGCTTTAGCTCGTCAGGGGACCTGATCTCGGATGACAGTTTTCGTTGGACGCCGCTGCAGCAATACTTGTGCCCGTTGACTTTCCTTGGCGACGAAGTGTTCTTGTGCGACTTCGTTGAGGGAGGAATCGTCCTGGATGATGGAAGCCAGGCGCCGCAGTACCGTCTTCTGCATACGGTATGGGGAGGACAGCGGTTCGATACTCTGGGCCTGTTCACCGGGCTTGCCACAGCGTTCCACCGGGGGAATGACGGCAGGTTGCAGGCAGTGTCGGATCCGTTTGAGCGCCAGGACCATGTGGCGCTCGGAGGATCGCCACCTGTCGTTGTGACTCTGCGCCGAGACCTCTACGAGTTGACGATCATGACGACGGAGGGCCAACCCCTTCGGATTGTGCGTCGGCACGAGGCAGAGGAAGCTCCCGGGGACGAAGTGATTGACTCGCTCTACCAGAGGGCTGCCAGCGGTCTATTCGAGGTCGCACGCGCCGACGTCGAGCGCCTCTTCCCCCGGCGGCGCGCTGTCGTGGGGGGCTGGGAACTTGCCGTCGATCGTGTCGGGAACATCTGGGTAGGGGTGGAGAAGGAGCGGGTAGACACCACTGGCCGTCGCTACGACATGTATGAAGTCTTCCGGACCGATGGTTCGCTCCTTGGATCAGTTGCGGTCCCTGCCGGGGCGCGGCTGGCGGATGTCGGCGAGGACTATGTCTTGCTGGTGACCAGAAACGAGCTGGATGTGCCATTCCTGGCACTGTATGGGCTCGTGAAGGATTGACCGGCGGCGAGTCATCCACGTTGGACAGGGAAATCGGCCACATGCCTACCCCGGCGAATCCTCCGTCCCTTCACGCAAGACGGCGAGGTAGCGCTCGTGTGGACGTGCGCCAGGCCTGCCTTGACGAGGACGGGAAGACCGTCGTCGTTGGCCGTGATTCAGGGCCGCGACGGCGTTCGACGTTTTCAGGACAGTCGCTGATGGA
>JAPOOQ010000108.1 GCA_026713345.1 Gemmatimonadota bacterium
CGAGAGCCCGGTGACGACGTAGTGGCCGGAGGCGCCCGGTGTGCCGTCCTCGCCCGCGGTTCCGGCAACGAAGCCGGCCTGCCCGCCCATCGCCCAGGCCCGGTTCAGCGCCTTGAAGGCATTGTTCTGCGCGGGGTCCAGGCGGAGCGCGTTTCCGCCTCTGTCGCTGCCCTCCGGAGGCACCATCGCTGCGGCCACCGGATTGCTGTCGAAGCCGACGCCGGGCGGGGAGTCGAAGGGGGACGCGTCCGCTACGTCGGCGTCCCAGGCAAGCATGGAAGCGCCCGCGGTGCCGAGCGCCGTCATCGCGCCGCGCAGATCGTCACCCAGCGGCGACGCGGCCTCGATCACGCGCACGTCCATCAGGTACGGGAGCGTCCAGCCCGACACGTCGTAGGGCTGGTCGGGCGGGCCCTCCGGGTATTGGCGCAGGTCGGGGTAATCCTGCACCGCGAAGAGCTGCCGCACGAAGTTGGCGAAGGGCTGGTCCATCGCGATCACCCAGGTGCCGGCCGGGTGCGCGATTCCGTCGTGGGTGACGGCGGCGCTCAGCTGGTGCACCTCGATCCCGTTGTAGGCCAGGCGGCGGAGCATCTCGACGGCCGCGACCGGGTCGCGCTGTAGCTGCGGGATGAAGTACCCGTACGGCGGCCCCTCCGTGTACTGCGCGATGATGTCGCGCCCCGCCTGGTAGCGGTTGTAGAGGAGGTCCCGGCGGTACTTGGCCGCAAAGTCCAGCACCGAAATCGACGCGGTCAGCATGTAGTCGACGGCGTCGCGCAGCCGCCACCAGCCGCCCTCCCAGGGGCTGCTGTAGAGCGACTCGGGGCGCAGTTCGCGCGTGCGGGGGGGAAAATCCTGAATGGTGTAGAAGCCCGGCGTCGCGTAGCGGTAGAGTCCGGTCTCGGTCAGGAACGACGCCACGTTGTGGAAGTTGTTGGCGTGGTCCATGAAGCCGGGGTACCAGTTGTCGAACCCGGTCCCCATGTGAGTGGCGCCCTTCTGGCCGCGCTCCTCGAGGGCTTGCGACATCGCCATCCCGATCAGGTTGACCGTGCGCCACATGAGCGGATGCACGTGCGGCGAGATCGGCTCCGCGAACGGCGGAATCCAGATGCGCGTCGGGAAGGGCGAGCTCTGGTGATGGTTGTACAAAATGTGCGGCTCCCACTCGCGCGCCACCCGCGTCGCCATCCGCGACTCGATCTGGTTGATCATGTAGCCGTCGCGATTGTTATCGTGTCCTATGTACTTCTGGTAAAGGAAGGGCGCCGGGGCGACCTCGTACGGCGTGCCCAGGTTGGAGCGGTACCACTCGGCGATCATCGTCTGCCCGTCCGGGTTGATTGACGGCCACAGGATGAGGATCACGTTGTCGAGGATGGCGGCGATTTCGGGGTCGCCGTCACCGGTGACCAGGTCGTAGGCGAGCTGGATGGTGTGCTGCCCGGTAGCGACTTCAGTGGCGTGGAGGCCGCCGTCGATGTGGACCAGTGCGCGGCCCTCGTCGGCGAGCGCGCGGGCCTCGGCGTCGGTGAGGCCGCGGGGGTGGGCGAGGCGGAGCGCGATTTCGCGGTGGCGGTCGAGGTTCCGCAGGTTCTCGGCGCTGGAGATGAGCGCGATGTAGACGGGGCGGCCGAAGGAGGTGCGGCCGACTTCGCGCAGTTCGAGGCGGTCGCTGGCCGCGTCGAGCTGCTGGAAGTAGTCGATCGCTTCCTCGAAGGTGGCGAGGAAGAAGTCGGCGCCCACGCGCTGGCCGAGCACGGACTCGGGGGGGGGGGGCTGGGGGTGGAGGGGGGGGGGGGACGCCGCGAGGGCGATGGCGGCCGATAGGGCAGTAGTGACCGCGGAAGCTGTTGGGATTCTCATGTGGGTTACTCTTGGCGCACGCCGGCTGGCGGCCAGCGTCCTTGGACCGGGGGGTTGGGTAGTTGGACGATACCGGATGCGATCAGTGGGGCGCAACGGCTTTTGGCCCCTTGCCGGGGGAGCCGGGGACTCACCCTGCCGCCACGGCGGGGCTCCGGTGGGACCTCATCTTGACCCATATATGGCAACCATATACCATATATGGCATGAATACCATCAAGACAACGGTGTACCTGAACGCGGCGGACTACCGCAGGCTGAAGTCGCTCGCGGCCGATAAAGGGCGGCCCGCGGCCGAGCTCGTGCGCGAGGCGGTGGCGGAGTATACGGCGCGGGCGACTGAGCGTCCGTGGCCGAGGTCCATTGGGATCATGAACAGCGGCATACCCGATCTGGCGGAGAGGTACGAGGAGATGATGGACGGATTCGGCGAGGAAGGCCTTGAGGACTGCCAGGACGATCCCGGGCCGGGGCCTCCTCGCTGGAGCGGTGACTCCGGAGCCGAATCGGACACGTCACGGTGATCGTCGCGGACACAGGCGCGGTGCTCGCTCTGCTGGACCTGGATAGCCCCAACCATGCGCCCGTGCGAGCGGCTTTTCGTGCCCACCGTAGCGAATGGGTGCTACCCTGGGCCATTCTGCCGGAGCTCGACTACATGGTGTCGAAGAACGGAGGCCCGGCCGCGGCCCAAGCCGTGTGTGCCGATCTGGCGGACGGTCGGTATCTGATCGAGTGGGGCGAGGCAGGCGATCTGGAAAGGGCGCTGGAACTCGGTCGCAACTATCGCGACCTCTCGCTGGGGCTGGTCGACGGCGTCGTCATGGCCATCGCCGAGCGTCTCGATGCACGGGCGATCGTGACGCTTGACCTGCGCGACTTCGGGGCGGTTACGCTGAAGGGGCGGCCCGAGATCTGGCCGCGTGATCTGTAGTCTCCCCTACGCCCCCACAATCGGCCAAGGCGCCCAGTCCCGCCACTTCCCGCGGGTAAAGTCCGGGAACTCCACCGGCGAGCTCCCGTTCGCCACGCTGATCTCCGATAGTTCGATGACCGCGCTGAGCGCCGCCGCGTCGTACACGTTCATGTCGGGCGGGAGCCCTTCGCGGAGGCACTTGATGAGGCGGTAGTCCTCCATGAAGTCCATGCCGCCGTGGCCCCCGCCGATCGCAGCCTCCTGAAGCGCCTTCCAGAGCGGGTGCTCGAACTCGTCGTAGTAGGTCCCGGCCTCTTCCCAGCGGTGTCCCGGGCTGCGGCCCTCGATGTAGACGCGGTCGGGGTAGCCCTGGAAGATGCCGCGCGTGCCCTGGACCTTGTTGATGCGGTCGTAGGGGCGGGGGAGATTGGTGTCGTGGACGACGTAGATGGTCTTGCCCATCGCGGTCTGGATGAGGCTGCCGTTCACGTCGCCGAGCGCGAAGGTCTCGGCGCGCTTGGGGTGTCCCTCGGGGTAGTTGGCGATGGCGTACTCCTGCAGGCCGCGCGAGGGGCTGCTCATCGAGACCAGGTGCGCGAACCGGTCGCCGCGGTTGATGTCCATGCAGTTGGCGACGGCGCGACCGTGAGTGGGATAGAGGTTGCCGTTGCGGGTCCGGAGTGGTCGCGGCGCCAGAGACCTCGCTTCGTCGCCGAACTTGTGATGCCGCGCAGGGTCGTGCAGGTAACCGCACTCGCGTGTGAGGATCTCGCCCGAGCAGGCGGCGGCCTGCCGAACGAGGTTTAGGCAAAGGAGGTTCGGCGCGACCCGTAGTTGAACGTTCTGCCCATCATGGAACAGGACGGTTCGTGCGTCATCGGCGGTCTCGACCAGCCTCCAACAGCCGTCCAGGGTTGTACGCCGGGACTTGCGCCGCATGCTTGGCCGTTCTCCATGGCGGGCGACGCCAGATGGGACGTGCCAGCGCCAGGGGGGGATGGCGTTGAAGAACGCAGGTCGAGCGTCCTCTTCGGCGCAGGGCGCTCGAAGTCTGGTCTCGCCGTTGTGTAGAGTGCCGGTCTGGGTTGTCCCGCCGCTTCGACGGATGTTGGCGCGTTCTCGGCATGGGCTCTTCGCGGATGTCGCAGACTGCGGTGATCACGCATCCGTCGATGCGCACCAGGTTGCCGACATGCCAGTGCCCGCACCCGACGCCCACTGAAACCGATTCTGACGTTCTCGATGGGCGGGCGGCGAAGGCTGGCGGAGGGGAGGCCAGGCCCGCCCGGGACGGAAGCTCGCGTTGGCCAGGGCGCTTTGCCTGTCATCCGCTGCACCACACCCGCGAAGACCGCCGCCGGCCGCCAGTCCCAGTGCTCCGTGTCCTTGAGGATAATCCCTTCGTCGAGTTTCGCTCGGCCGCCTGCTCATCGTTCGCATTTGCCCTTCCCCATGTTGTTTCCCGGTTGTGCGGCGTCGTCGTGCGCGCGCTCGATTGGGGTCAGCGGAAGCAAGGTGAGCTTTTCCCCGGTGTTCTGCGGTGCGACCGCGCTTGGTTGCTGAGCCCGAATTCCTGGCAGGCCCGGCGATCGGGCAAGACCATTCACCCGCTCCTGTCACCCGACCTTTCGTCGCGCATCCCACTTCAACCGTGGGTGGGATTAGCGTCCTAGCAGCGGCGGCCAGACCCGCCATCCGGCATCGACTTAGCAGCGCGCGGTTTGCGGCCCCGGCCACGGTCGGCGACCACACGCCGTGTTCTTTCCCATCACCGCCAATCCTGGTGAATCCCACCGTTCCACCGCGATGTCCCTTCATCGTATGCGATACCTCGAACTGGCGTCGGTGCCCGTGTGAATTCATTTCTCTTTGGGGCCAGTGAAGGCGACGATGGGGTGTGCAGCGGTGTGGACATGCCGGAGAGAAGGCCCGCCACCCGCGATTGGCCGCTGGTTGATGGTGCCGAGCCCGTGTCCATTGTTGGTCCCAGCGCAATAGACAGGCCAGCATTGGTGCGGCCGGATAGTGCGCGCGCGCGCGCAGACTC
>JAPOOQ010000109.1 GCA_026713345.1 Gemmatimonadota bacterium
GCTCCAGCGCGTGACACCGCCCCCCCCGCCCCCCCCACGGCCCGGGACGCTGCCCCGACCCCGGCGCGCGATCTGGCGCGAACCGGCGCCCGGACCGAGCCCGCGCGCGACGTGAAGCTCGGAGAGGAGACCTGGAGGGTCCGCCTCAAGGGCGCGGCCACCGTCGGATCGGGACATGCCGGCGCCCGGATTCTCAGCGTCGCATTCGAGGGGCCGGAGAAGCCGGCGGGTCCGGCCGAGACGCGCTACGTCCTGGCGCGGAGACTTGAAGATGTCGGCGAAGACGAACTTCTTTCGCTGGTGCGCGAAGTCGCACACAGGCCCGATGCGGCGTCGCGACCTGCCCGGCGAGGGAGGCGCCCGCACGGGCGGAAGCGCTAACGGAACTCCGCACGCGCGGGTCAGTCAGAAGAGACGAACGCGGGCGGCTTCAACAAGGAAGCTGTTACAGGTGTCTAAACTCCAGGAATGAGGCAACGGTCTGACGCGGAACTCGTGACCCAGGCTCGTTGCGGCGACAGGGAGGCGTTCGGGGAGTTGGTCAGGCGCTACCAGCGCGCGGCCTACTCCGTGGCCCTTTCGGTGACAGGAAAGCCCCAGGACGCAGAGGATGCGGCTCAGGAATCTTTCATGGTCGCGCTGCAACGCCTGGACGATTGCCGCAACGCGGACCGGTTCGCCGGCTGGCTCCTGGCGATCGTCAGGAACCGCTCGCGGAACCTCATCCGACGGGAAAACCTGCGCAGCGGGGACGAAATCCCCCCAAGCGCGAGTTCGTCGGGACCGGGTCCCGACAGGATGGCGGACATATCGGCCCTGCGGGGCCGGCTGAAGGAGGCGTTGAGCACATTGACGGAGGTGCAGCGGGAGATCGTGTTGCTTCACGACCTGGAAGGGTGGAAGCACGATGAGATTTCGGAGCGCATCGGCATCCCCTCGGGGACTGTCCGGTCGCACCTTCACTTTGCACGCAAAGCACTGCGCGCCCGGCTCGCCGGGTGGAAGGACCACACGTAGGCCCTCGAGGTGAACATGGAAGACAACGACAGAGTCACAGCGCTGGAGGTCCTGGATCCGGCCCATGAGCGTCCGGGCTATTGGGACGGGTTCCGTGCCCGCATCCTGGAGAATGCGGCCTTCGAACTGGCCAGGCGGCGTGAAGCGGCCCGGGAGTCCGTGGCGGCCGTGCTCTCCGGCTGGTCGCGGAGCCTGATTCCGGTAGCCGCCGCCGCCGCGCTCATCGCGTCGATCATGATCGCGAACGAGTCGCGGCAACCGGCCGATCCGGCGCCGCGCCTGGTTCTCGAGGACCTGCTGGGCGGGGCCCTGGGCGCAAGCTCGTTCCAGGCCACGCTGGGCGCCGGAGTGCAGTCGAACACGGCGGCCTTCATGGCCTTCGTCGAAGAGGACACGCGTTGATGGCACCGTTCAAGCAGGCACGGCTTATGTCGGTGGTCCTTCTGTTCTTTACGCTCGCTGCCGGAATCCTGATCGGGGTGGCCTGGAGCGAGCGCGGGAGCGACACCGCTGCCGTACCCATGGAGGACATCGAACCGGCTCCGCAGGTTGCGGACGCTGATGACGCGGATGACGCGGATGATCCCGACCGGAATGACGAGCGTGGCCGCCGCCCGGCGATCTTCGAAATGGACCTGGACTCGACCCAAATCGATCGGTTGGAATGGCAGTACCAGTACTTCAGGGAGCAGTTCGACGAGCTGGACGGTGAAATGGAGCGTGAGATGGGCCGCAGACGAGGGCAGCTCAGGCGAGCGGCCTGGGATTCCATCAGAGCCGTTCTGCGGCCCGAGCAGGTGCCCGTCTACGATTCGCTGCTGACGGCGCGGTACTCCCGGAACGACACCACCCGGGGCGATGGCGGCAGAGGCAATAGCCGCGACCGCGGACGGCGTCCCGACAGCCAGGACGGCAACCGCCGCCCCCACTTCTCCGAACACTGGAAGGATTGATGATATGAAGAAGAACCGGACCATCCTGGTGGCGGCCCTGGCGGTGCTGGCCAACACCACCGCCGGCTCCCCTGCCGCGGCGCAGGAAGCCGGTCAAACCATTTCGCTGGAGCGCGCGCTGGAGCTTGCCCTCCTCAACAATCCGCAGCTGGCCCAGAGCAACGCGAGCCTCATCAACGCGGGCACCACCCGGCAACGCGCCTGGGGGTCCTTCCTCCCGAACCTCAGCATGAGTTCGGGCAGTTCGCTCAACAGTTCGCAGCGCTTCGACCCGAACACGCAGCGTATCGTCACGGGTAGCAGCACCTCCTACAGCGCCGGCCTCAGCGCCAGCTACCAGCTCTTCCAGGGCGGACGCAAGTTCCACGAAATGGGCAGGACGGCGACCGCCTACCAGGAGGCGGAAGCGCGGCTCCAGACGCAGCGCTTCTCCGTCTTGCTGCAGACACGCACCCTCTTCCTGAACGCTCTTCGCCAGGCGGACCTCGTCAATATCCAGGAGGTCAGCCTTGAGCGGACGCAGCAGAACCATTCAATCAGCCTGTCTCGCTTCGCTGCCGGGGAAGCCACCCAATCCGACACCCTGCGGACCTTGCTGGACGTGTCCAACGGACGGCAGAGCCTCCTCCAGGCACGGAACCAGCTACGCGCCGCACAGTGGTCGCTGGGCAGACAGGTGGGCATGAGCGGACCGGTTGTGCCGGCGGCTCCCGAAGCGGGACTGGATCCGGCCCCTCTGCGCCTCAGCGAGGCAGAGATTATCGCCCTTGCCGAGTCGGCCTCGCCAGCCGTGCGGGCTGCCGAAGCGGCATCGCGCGTGGCACAGATCGGCGTCGACAATGCGCGCAGCTCGTATCTGCCCAATCTGTCGATGTCGACGCGCTACAACTGGGCCAACCAGGAGCGCAGCTTCTCCGGAGGCAGCACCAGCTGGGGTCTCAGCCTGTCCGGCAGCTACACGCTCTTCGACGGCTTCGGGCGTGAGGCGAGCGTTAGCCAGGCCAGTCAGACCCGGCGCGTTTCCCGCCTCTCGGAAGAGGACGCCCGCAGGAGTGTGCGGCAGGAGGTGGACGCGGCGCTCCGGACACTGGAGACGCAGGTGCAGGCAATCGCAATCGCGGAAGAGTCGGTATTGGTCGCTCAGGAGGACTTCCGCATCGTCCGGCTGAGATATCAGGCGGCCCAGAGCACGATCCTGGACGTAATCGTGAGCCAGGTGGCCCTTGAGCAGGCGGAGGTGAACCTGGTCGCGGCCCGGTTCGACTACTCGCTCGCGAAAGCGGAACTCGAATCAATCATCGGAGTGGAGCTATAGATGGCAAGAAGCAATAGAAGGCGGCGGGGCGGGAACGGGGACGCAGTGGCCGCGAACGGGCTGGTCATCCAGACCGAGGGCCTCCGCAAGTACTACGTACTCGGCGCCGAGACGGTGCGTGCCGTGCGAGGTGTGGATCTGAACGTCGGGCCGGGTGAATTCCTGTCCATCATGGGGCCGTCAGGGAGTGGCAAGTCCACCTTCATGAATCTCATCGGGTGCCTGGACACGCCCACGGCCGGCAACTACTGGCTCAACGGCCGCAAGGTCTCCGAGCTGTCGGACGACCAGCTCGCCCGGGTACGCAACCGCGACATCGGGTTCGTGTTCCAGACCTTCAACCTGCTGCCGCGGGCCACCGCACTGCACAACGTCGAGTTGCCGCTGATCTATGCGGGCATGCCGGCCAGGAGGCGGCACAGGCGGGCTGCAGAAAAGCTCGAACGGGTGGGCCTCGGTGACCGGATGACCCACAAACCCCCGGAGCTTTCGGGGGGCCAGCGGCAGCGGGTGGCGATCGCCCGCGCGCTGGTGAACGACCCCGCGCTCCTGCTCGCCGACGAGCCGACCGGAAACCTGGACTCCACGACCTCCCGGGAGATCATGCAGATCTTCGGGGAACTCAACGGTGCGGGGCAGACGATTGTCGTTGTAACGCACGAATCCGATATCGCTGCCATGACCTCGCGCCAGGTCCACCTGAACGACGGCCTGGTCGAGCGTGACATCCTGAATGAAAGGACCAAGACTGATGCGACGTTTTCTCACTGACCGGGGTCTCCATGCGGGGGCGACGGCGTCCCTTGCGGCAGCTGCTGCTCTGGTCGCCGGTTGTACCATGCAGCAGGAGGCCGACGTAGACTACGGCATCCAGACGGCGCCGGCCGAAGTGCGGGCCATGCGGGTCACGGCCGAATCCAACGGAGAGCTGGAACCGGTCCTCAAGGTCGAGGTCAAGTCGAAGGCATCCGGTGAAATCCTCGAGCTCTTCACCGACTCCGGAGACGAAGTCGAAGTGGGGGCGCTGCTCGCCGAAGTCGATCCCCGTGACGTCGACAACGCCTACGATCAGGCACAGGCCGACCTGGACGTGGCGGAAGCACGGATGGAAATCGCAAGGAAGCAGCGGGACCGCTCCCAGCAGCTGCTTGACTCCGCGGTCATCACGCCGCGGGAATTCGAGCAGGCGGAACTCGAGTTCGCGAATGCGCAGGCGGGGCTCGTCCGCGCGCAGACGAACCTCGAGTTGGCCACGCTGCGGCGGGCCGACGTGAGGATCAGGGCTCCGATGTCGGGCACGATCCTCGAGAAGCTGGTGGAGTTCGGCCAGGTGATTCAGTCTGCCACGCAGAATGTTTCGGGCGGCACCACCCTCTTCGTGATGGCGAATCTGGACGATATGCGGGTGCGGACCTTCGTCGACGAGCAGGATGTCGGCCAACTGGGCGCCGGAATGACCGCCACGGTGACGGTCGAAGCGTTCTCGGACCGGACCTTCCAGGGCGTGATCGAGAAGATCGAGCCGCAGGCGCTGGTGCAGCAGAACGTCACGATGTTCCCGGTGATCGTGCGGCTCGACAACCGGGCCGGTCTTCTGAAGCCCGGCATGAACGCCGAGGTCGAGATCCTGATCGACGAACGCGGCAACACGCTGGCGGTTCCGAACAACGCAGTCGTGCAGCCGCAGGAGGTTGCCCCGGCGGCCGAGGTGCTCGGTCTGGACCCGACGGTGGCAACGATCGATCGCTCGGTCTGGGGTCCCCTGATCGCGCAGGCGCAGCAGAAGCTGAACGCGCTGCGGCGCGACGATGTGCCGACGATGACGGCGGATGCAGGCGGAGCCGCCGCCGCCTTTGGTGGAATGCGCTCAGGGCGGGGCGGCGCGCCAGATGGGGCGGCCCCCGGCGATGGCGCCCGCGGTGCCGGGGCCAATGGTGAGAACGGCGCGGATGCCGGTGCCGCCCCCGGTAACGGGGCCGGTGCGAACGGCATGCCCATGGAAGAGATCGTGGCCCAGATGCAGAGCGGCGAGATCAGCCGGGACTCGGCGATGGTTCTGCTCAGCGCAGCGCGCGGCGGCCAGCAGATGGGTGGCGGCCAGCGGCCCGGCGCCCAGCCGATGCAGGGTGGCCAGCGCATGGGCGGGAATCCCGGTGCCGGAGCGGCAGCGGCCGGGGGCGAGGCAGGCGCCGGAGCGGCCGGGGGTGGGCAGCGCGGTCAAGGTCGCGGCCAGGGCGGTGGTGGCCAGGGCGGAATGGGCGGCTTTGCGGCCATGATGGGCGGATCGATGGGTGATCCCGCCTACAAGATGGGCGTGGTGTTCGTGAAGAATGCGGACGAGACCCTTACGCCCCGTGCGGTCATCCTGGGGATCAGCGACTGGGACTACGCCGAGGTTCTGGCCGGTCTGCAGGCGGGCGAAGAGATCGCGCTGATCGGCGCGGCGGAACTGCAGGCCCGGCAGCAGGAGCGCATGGAGCGGATGACCCAGCGGATGGGAGGGGGGCGGCCGTTCTGAGGACCGGTCAAGAAGCGCGATGAGCTTGCAACACCGACATAGGAGGGGGAGTCCATGTTCATAATCAAGGAGATCATCGTAGTGGCGTTGGGCTCGATCCGGGCCAACCTGCTGCGTTCGGCGCTTACGACGCTGGGGATCGTGATCGGCACGTCCGCGGTGATCACCATGTTCGCGCTGGGCGAAGGCGCGCAGCGCGCCGTCGAGGAACAGATCGAGAATCTCGGGACGAACATCCTGACGGTGCGGCCCGGACAGGGATTCTCGCGCGGTGTGTGGGGCGGGAGCACGAGACTGGATGAAGACGATGCAGTCGCGCTCCGCGATAAGCTGGGCGGCATGTACCAGGTGGCGCCCGAGGTGGAGTCGCGGTACCAGGTGTCCTACAGCCGGTACAACTCGTCCCACTCGGTGGTCGGGACGTGGCCATCCTACTTCAGTCTCCACGATCACGAAATCGAGTATGGGGAGTTCTTCAACCAGGGCGATGTGCAGGGACGGCGGCGGGTCGCCGTGCTGGGCTCCAATGTGCCCGAAGAGCTGAACAACCCGCCGGGCCTCATGGTGGGTCGCACGATCCAGGTCCGGGGCATCTCCTTCGAGGTTCTCGGCGTGCTCAAGGAGAAGGGGGGCGCGATGTGGGAGCAGCCCGACGACCGGGTCTACATCCCGCTCTCGACGGCGATGTACCGGGTCATGGGCAACCGCGACCGCCTGCGCTCAATCTTCGTTGCCGCGCCGTCACCGGACCAGCTGGACCCCCTCTGGGCCGATATCGACCAGATCATCCGGCGGGAGCACCGCATTCTCCCGATGGAGGATGCCGACTTCAACATCTCGCAGTCGTCCGGCTTCCTCGAGACGCTGAACGAGAACACGCAGACCTTCACGCTGCTCCTCGCCGGAATCGCTGGGGTGAGCCTGCTGGTCGGCGGGATCGGGATCATGAACATCATGCTCGTGAGCGTGACGGAACGGACCCGCGAGATCGGTGTGAGGAAGGCGCTCGGCGCGACCAGGAAGACCATCCTCTTCCAGTTCCTCGTGGAGGCGCTGGTTCTGTGCATGCTCGGCGGGGCGCTGGGCGTCGCCGGAGGATACGGAGCCGCACACGCTGTGAGTACATCGTTCGGGAGCGAGACGGCGGTGGCCATCGAGATTGTGGCGATCGCGATCGGTTTCTCGGCCGCGATCGGGCTGTTCTTCGGGATCTGGCCGGCACGCCGGGCCTCCATCCTCGACCCGATCGATGCGCTGCGCTACGAGTAGGGAGTCGTCAGCGAACCGGGTAGGTGAGTTCGACGTTCTCGCCGTGGCGGATGACGGTCACTCGAACGGGTAGTTCGCCCCGCACCAGATGGTTACGAAGCTGATCCAGCGTCGCCAGCTCCCGGCCCTCCACCGCCACGATCACGTCGCCGGGACGGAATCCGGCCAGCCTCGCCGGACTGCCTGCGAGCACGTCGAGAATCAGAACACCGGACGTTACGCCGAAGTAACGCCCCAGCGCGCTGGACAGGGTCCGTACCTGGGCACCACCCAGGACCACGGCGCTCACGAGGACCACCTCGGCCCCGGCCCTCGACAACTGCGTCGCCCGCGCAGCAGACGACGGAGTTTGCCCAACGAGGTCCGAATCCGCTGCGGTGCGAAGGAAGCCGGAAGAATCCGTGGTGAGAGTGCGCTCGGCCTCCACCGCAATCCGCCCTGCGATGCCTTCGATGTCCACGGACCCGAGACGGCCGGAAATCACCGGCTCCTCCGGCACACGGGCGGGCTCGGGCTCGATCCGGGCGCCGCCGGCGTTCCGGATGTCGAGTGTCGTGGCGGTGTCGGTGAGCGTCAGTGACACCCCACCGGAATCGACCCGAAATCTGGCGGTGCCGCGAATCGACGCGGACAGTTCCAGCCCGGGCCCCAGTGTGTCGGGCAGGCTTTCGATCAACTCCTCGAAATCCTGCAACAGTGCAGCCCACGCGGAATCGAATTCCGGCAGGTCCAACCTGACCGGGAACGACCGCGGACGCTGGTCGGCCACGATCACCGTCGTTTCCAGCTCCGCACCTCGCCGGTTGAGCTGAAGGCGCGCCCGCTGGCCGGGACCCAGAGTGGCCAACGAGTTGAGCCACACGTCGTAGCTCACCAACTCCCGGCCGTTCAGCGCGACGAGCACGTCACCCGGCAACACGCCTCCCGCGTCGGCCGGCCCACCGCGCTGGATCCCCGTCACGCGGATCACCAGGGTGGTCTCGCCCGTGGCCGGTACGGACAACCGGGCCGTGTCGGTCTTAATCCCGATCCACACCCCGGTCTGGCCCACGCGGAGACTGTCCTGGCCATCGACCGCCTTCGGCAATCCGGTGACCAGGGCGCTCCCCAGGACAAGTGCCCAGCAGGCTCCGGGCAGCAGCGGCGACCGAACCTTCATCTCATTCAGTTCCAGTTGTCCCGGCTGATCTGGCGCAGCACCTTTTCCTGCTCCGCCATCGCTCTCACCAGGAAGTGGTTGATGAAGGGGTCGGCCGGGTTCGCTTCCGCCGCGACATGTGCAGCTGCGGACAAGGCTTCGATATAGGGAAGACGGGTGGCCGGATTCTGCCCGGTCTGCGCCCCGACCTGCGCCTGCCAGAGCCGCTGGTGTTTCGCCAACGCGTCCCAGTATTCCAACTCCTTCTGCTTCACCAGCGACACGGCCTCGTCGAGGGAGGCCGGCTGGGCGAACGATGCCGCGGTTGCCGCCGAGACACCGCCGCCTGCCTGCAACCCGCGCGCCTCGGCCGTGAACCACCCGGCGGCCGTGCCCCCGATGAAGAGCACCAGAGCCGCGGCCACCTGCAGCCACTTCCGCCATACGGCCGCGCGGGATTGGCCGTGGATCAGACCCGCAGCGGACAGCTTCCTCTCGAGCTGATGCCAGCCGCCCGGAGGCGGCAGCAGCGCGGGAAGGTTCCTGAGCGACCACGACTGCTCCTTCAGCGCCTCCAGCTCGCGGCGGAGCTTCGGGTCCCCGTCCAGGACTCTCTGTTCCTCCGGCGTCGGCCGCTTATCGACCAGCCGCGCCAACTGTTCAAGATTCATACGCTCCATGCTTCCACTTCCTTCGCACTTGTTTCAAATCCGCGGAGCATTCGTCTCATTTTTGCTCGCGCCTTGAATAGTTGTGATTTCGAGGTGCCCGCCGTCACTCCCAACGCCGTGCCGATCTCCTCGTGCGTGTATCCTTCGACGTCATGCAGAATCAACACCTTGCGCATACCGTCCGGCAACCTGTCGAGCGCCGCCTCCAGCCTGCGCTCCAGCAACACGTCGCCCACGTCGGGCGCCACCGGCACCACTTCCGGCACCGGCACCTCGCGCATCCGCCGCGTCTTTTCCTTCCGTACCGCCTGTAGCGCCGAATTGACGGCGATCCGGTGCAGCCAGGTCGAGAACCGCGCGTCGCCGCGGAAGGATGGCAGGGCCCGTATGGCCCGAATCCACGCTTCCTGTGCGTAGTCCTGCGCAGTATCGTCGTCTCCGGCGATGCGCCGCACCACCGCGTATACCCGGGGCGCGTACCGGTCGTACAGGGTCCGCACGGCTCGTCCGTCCCCCTCGCACGCTCGGCGAATCAGTTGGGCTTCGATTTCTCTGGATCCAGGGTTTTTGCCGGGCGAGAGGGTCACCGCGCGGTGCTCCAGGTCTGTTCCACGAGTGACCCCACGTTGCTCCGGGCGCGAATCTGGGCGCCTTCCATGCCTTTGTCGTAACATTCGATGCACACCGTGAAAGATAGGGTTGCCTGCGACGCTTCCGCAGCGCCGACCTCCTCCATGCTCTCTACAATCCGAGACCCAGGATGAACCCTGCTAATACCCCGATGCCCGGCTCCAGGTTCCTGGAGTGTACCGCCACCGGCGACACCTTCGAGTCCGAGCAGCTGATCGGCCTCTCTCCGGCAGGCAAGCCCCTCTTCGCCCGGTACGATCTCGAGGCAGTCCGGCACAGCTTCACACCTGCCGCCCTTGTGGGACGTGCTCCCACCCTCTGGCGCTACCGCGAGGTCCTTCCCGTGCGCGACTCGGCCTGCCGCGTGAGCCTGGGCGAGGGCTTCACGCCGCTGGTGGACTCCCCACGCCTGGCCCGCCGGCTCGGCGTGGGTCGGCTCTGGATCAAGGACGAGGGACAGAACCCGACCGGTTCGTTCAAGGACCGGGGACTGTGCATGGCCGTCTCCCGCGCCCTCGAACTGGGCGCGACCGAGCTGGCGATCCCGTCGGCGGGGAACGCGGCCGGCTCGACGGCGGCCTACGGCGCGGCGGCGGGACTGCCCGTGCATGTGGTCGTGCCGCTGGACACCCCGCTTCCCATCCTGGCGGAGATCCGGGCGCTGGGCGCGGACCTGCAGCTCCTCGACGGCCTGATCAGCGACTGCGGAGCCGTCGTGCGCGAACGCTGCGACCGGGACGGGTGGTGGGATCTCTCCACCTTGAAGGAGCCCTACCGAGTGGAGGGGAAGAAGACGATGGGCTACGAGCTCTTCGAGCAGCTGTGCGGACGGCTTCCCGATGCGATCGTGTACCCGACGGGGGGCGGCACAGGGCTCATCGGGATGTGGAAGGCGTTCGAGGAGATGGAGGCGCTGGGCTGGATCGGCTCTGCGCGGCCGCGCATGTTCGCGGTGCAGTCGACCGGATGCGCCCCGATGGTGCGGGCGTGGGAGGAGGGGCGCGACGCCGCACCCACCTGGGAGAATGCGGAGACCTACGCCGCGGGGCTGAGGGTGCCGGGGGCGGTGGGGGACTTTCTCATCCTGCGCGCGCTGCGCGAGTCGGGGGGCGGGGCGGTGGCCGTGCCGGACCGCGCCATGGAGGAGTGGGTCGAGGTGATGGGGGCCGCGACGGGGATCTTCGCCGCGCCGGAGGGGGGAGCCACGGCCGCGGCGGTCCCCCGGCTGCGGGAGATGGGGCTGATCGGAGCGGGGGACGAGGTCGTCCTCTTCAACACGGGGAGCGGGCTGAAGTACGTGGGGATGGAACCGCTCGACTGAAAACGGCGCGCGCGGGCGGTGGTGCTCAGCGTTCCCTCGCGAGCCAGCGGTAGCTCAATTCCGGCAGCGGAATGAACGAGGCGCGCGGCGGGCGCCGGTCCGCGGGATCCGGACGCTTGATGACCAGTGCGCGGTTGAAGTGGATCGCCAACCCGGCGGAGTGCCGGGAGACGAACTCCCAGTCCAGTCCTACCGGCAGGCGGGCGATGAGCCCGAATCCCGTCCCCTCTTCGGCCCGCGCGACGAGTCCCCAGAGTCCGGCGCCGACGTAGGGCTCCACGGCATTGGAACCGACGTACTGCTTCGCGGTTACCGCAAGGCTCAGATCACGGAAGCTCCAGGTCCCGGCCTGCAGCTCCAGTCCCTGCCGCTTCCAGCGGTACTCGACCAGCAGGCCCCACGCGCCGGTACCGCCCATGACCACGCCGACCCGGTACTGCGCAGCGGCGCTGCGCGGGATGAAGGCGATGGCCAGCGCGGCGAGCCCGACGAGAACGAGGACGCGTTGGGGGCGGAAGAACATCATGGCGGCGCATTATACAGGATCGCGCGGAGGCGGCGCCAGTGCCGTCCGCGGTTGCGGAGACGGGATATCAGGATAGAATGCGGCGGATGTTGGGACCCGCGCCCGGCCGCTGCGACAGTACTTGAGAGAGGAATCACGAATGCGGACTTGCACGTGGACACGCCGTGCCGCGGTTCCGGCCGCTCTTTGCAGTGTCCTCGCGGCGCTGGCTGCCTGTGCAGCGCCCGACCGCCCGGCGGGACGGGTTCCCGACCTGCCCGGGACGGCCCGCGCGTTTCTGGCTCCCGATTCCGCGCGTGGCCTTCGGCTGGGCGAGGGGGTCTTCTACCACTTCGCGTGGTCCGCCAGGGGTCCCTGGGCGGTGCACCTGGTCTCGGCCGACCTGACACGGTGCGAGCTGAACCTTCGGGTGGTGCCCGCCCTGGAGGAGGACGGGATCACGCGGACGAGACGCACGGTGACGGAAATGGTTCCCCGGGGGGCGGGACGGCCTGTGGCGGGGGTCAACGGCGACTTCTTCGTCCTTCAGGGGGGTGCGCCGGTTGGCCCGGAGGTGACCGCCGGTACGCGCCGGTTCGCGATGCGTCCTGCGGTGGCGTGGGGGGCGTCACGGGTCCCGTGGATCGGGGATCCGGTGTGGGTCGAGGATCCGGGACTGGAGGGCAGCCGGATGGGGTTCGGCCGCGACACCGTTGGCGTCGGGGGCAGCGACGGCGGAGTGAGTCCGGGAGGATTGCAGGTCATCGGGGGCTACCCGGTGTTACTGGACGGGGGTGTCCCCAGGGGTGACCTGGGGGTCTCCGGGAACCCGTCCTTCGCGGCGGCTCGCCACCCGCGCACGGCCGTCGGTTTCGACAGAGCCGGGAGCATCCTCTGGCTCGTGGTCGTGGACGGGCGGCAAGCCCCGCGTTCGGTGGGGATGTCGCTTCCCGAACTGGCCGATCTACTGCTTGCGCTCGGTGCCGAGGAAGCGTTGAATCTGGACGGCGGCGGCTCCACGGCGATGTCGCTGAGGGGGCGGGTCGTGAACCGTCCGTCCGACGAGCGGGGCGAGCGCACGGTGGCGAATAGTCTGTGGCTGGTTCGAGACGGCCGGGGGTGCGGTCTTCCGTAGCGCGCGGCGCCGGGGAGCGGGTTGTGCGCTAGCGCTCGCGTCCCCCGTCCCATGCCAGCGACAGTCCGACGTAGCCGCCGCGGGCCGGTCCCGGCTCGAAGTACCGCCCCCCGAAGGCGTTTACGACGACAGAAGAGGCGTAGCGCACATCGGTGAGGTTGGTGACCGCGGCGAAGGGGGAGAGCCGCAGGCTGCCCGCGCGGATCCCGGTGCCTCCGGCGCGCAGCTCCACAAGCGTGTAGCTCTCGGCGCTGGAGTCGTTCGCGTCGTTGGCCGGCACGTCACCGCGCGCCTCCACCCGCAGCTCCCCGAACCAGGGTCCGCGTGCGGCCCGCAGCGCGGCCTCCATGCGGTGGGGCGCGATCCCCGGGATCGAGTTGTCGGCGTAGTCGTTGCCACCGACGGTGAATTCCGTGAAGCGCGCGTCGAGGTACCCGTACGCAAGGCGGGCGGTCAGTGTCGAGGAGAGCGAGGTGCGCGCCGAGAACTCGAATCCCTGGACGCGCGAACGCCCGGCGTTGCGGTAGAAGCGGCGTCCCGGGTCGGTGGGGACCTCGAAGGGCACCAGCTGGTTGGTGAGCGTGGTGGAGTAGGCCGCGAGGTCGTAGGAGGTGCGGCCGCCGAATTCGCCGCGCAGTCCACCTTCCAGCGTCCAGCCCTGCTGCGGCTCCAGTTCGGGGTTGAACCCGCCGGCGCGGTCGGGCCGGTTGGCGAGCTCGGTGGTGGTCGGCGTCTCGAAGGACCTCGCCACCGATGCGAAGAGGCCGTGGCCGCCCAGGTCGAGGTGGAAGCCGAGCGAGGGATTGAGGCCGGTCATGGTGCGGGAGCCGGAATCGTCCGGGTTGCCGGGGGCCTGGAAGCGGTCGTCCGCGTTGAAGCTGAAGTGGTCGAAGCGCAGGGCGCCCATAACGGCCAGACGTCCGGTGAGGGGGAACTGCAGCTGGGCGAAAAGGGCGCTCGCGCGAACGTCCTCCTGCTGGTCCCGCGTCAGCTCCCCCGCCTCGCCGCCGTCGTTGGCGAAGTTCCGGCGGTCGTCGCTCTGCAGTTCCCCCTCGACCCCGAAGTCCACGCGCGCGGTTCCGGTTCCCGTGTCCCAGCCGCGGGCCAGTCCCAGGCGGACCCCGCCACCTCTGCGCGTGAGGTCGATCACGCTGTTGGGGATGGGGTTGTCCAGCTCCCGCCCCACGGCGTAGGCGGAAAACGTCCCTTCGAGGGCGCCGACGCCACCCTGCCAGCTCACCCCCGCCTGGCCCTGCCGCGCGTCCTTGCGGGTGCCGCGCCGCACGTTGAATCCCCAGGCCTCGTTGCTGCCCTCGTCGAAGAGCTCGGCCGGCAGCGATCCGCCGTTGAGCGCGTCGAGGTCGGCGCCGCTGAGCTGCAGCGCCAGGGTGCCGCCGCCGGCGCTGGTGGTGAGGCCGACGTTCAGGGTTGTCCGCGTGGCCTGGCTGTACGGGTCCTCGCCCGACCCGGTGGTGTTGTCGCGGAAGCCGTCGAACCGGCTCTGCGTGGCACTGGCGCGGAAGGCGATGCCGCCGGAGGTGCCCGATCCGGTCGCCTGCAGGCGAAGCATCCCGTTCGAGCCCGCCACCACGGTCGCGTCCTGCCGGTACGGGCCGCTGTGCGGTGCCGCGCTCTCAAAGAGGATCACCCCGCCTGCGCCGTTCCCGTACAGGGCGGCGGCGGGGCCCCTGAGCGCCTGCACGCGCCCCAGCGAACCGATATCGAGGTGGTCCAGAGTGGACTGCCCGTCGGGAAGGGTGGCGGGGATGCCGTCGATGAGGATCTTGATGCCGCGCACGCCGAACTGCGAGCGGGCCCCGAAGCCGCGAATCGAGATCCGTTCCCCCTGGGACGGGTTGTAGCGGTTCTGCACCCTCACCCCCGGGAGACCGTGCAGCGCTTCCTCGATGAACACGCCGCTGTTGCCTTCCGCGAGCTCGGGCCCCGCGAGCACGGAGGTGGCGAAGGGCATCCGGTCCAGCCGCACCGGGGACCTGAGGACCGTCACCACGACGGGTGGCAGCGTGACGGTGTCCGCGCGCTCCGTCTGACCCTGGGCGGGCGCTGCGAGAAGCGGCGCCGTGGAGAGGAGCGCGGCGAGCAGGGTGACCGGCTGTGGTGGGAGGGGGCTGGTCTTCAACGCTCGTTCCTGTTCCTGGTTGGGGATGGGTACCGGGAAGCTATGGGGAGCCCGGGTCCGTCTCAACCACGAGGTCGAGCGTCGCCACCAGCCGACCGGACGCGGCCCTGGCGACGCCTTCCGCCCAGGCGGCCCGGTAGGAGAGGAGTTCGGCATCCGAGCGCCCCTCGCCTGGACCCCAGCCGGGCCTGAGCACCGCCACCCGCAGATCGGTGTCGACCGGGACGCCACAGGCCAGATAGTAGCCGCTCTCGTTCGTAGTCACGATCAGGCCTTTCTGCCATAGATGGAACACTTCGGCGTCGCGGGTAACCTCGAATTCGCGCGCGATGATCCGCACGGCCACACCGCTCAACGGGACGCCGCGGTGGTCCGTCACCCGGCCCAGGAGAGCACCCGGGCCGGCGGCGGCGTGGTCCCGGGTGCTGTCGGCGCCTCCGGCTTCCGCGGTCCGCTCGGCTTCCCGCTCGCGCTCGCGGCAGAGCCTGTTCACCGCCACCCCTACGGTCGGCGCCGCGAAATTGACCTGGGCCGATGTGAGCGCGTCCTCCACCACGGCCACCTCGAAGGGGCGCGGGCGAAAGCCGAGCTGATCCAGATATGGGTGGGAGAAGTTGACGGTGTAGCCGCCGGCTCGAAGGTGCGTCAACACGAACCTCCCGTCCCGGCCGGTGATTACCTCCGCGTTGGTCCCTTCGACGAAGACAAGGGCTCCGGGGAGACCCGTTCGCAGACTGTCAAAGACGATTCCGGCGATCCGTCCCCCGAGGTCTGCCTCCAGCACCGTCTCCTCGTTGCCGTGAGCCCGCAGCACGTCGCCTCCCTCTTCGCGCAGCCCGGCAAGCCTCACGCCGGTGCCGTCCGTGAAGGGGTTGGAGAAGCGTCCTGCCTGGGGCATCCGGATGCGCCACGAATCCACGATCCAGGTGCCGTTGGGCATCGCCCTGAAGTCGACCCTGCCGCTTGCCGCGTGGTTCAGGGCGTCGGGAAGCCCAAGGTTCACGTAGCGGAAGTCCAGCCACTTCAACTCCCCGTTCGCGGGATCGAGCCAGAGCGTTCCGGTGATCTCCGGGAGGCGGCGTCCGGGGACCAGTTCGAAGGCGAGGCCGATCGATCCCGGCGCGCGGTCTTCGTCGCGGCGCAGCCGGAAACAGTGCGTGTCGAGGAAGGGGTCGGAGAGCAGCACGGCGGCATCGGGAGCCCAGTAGAGGGATTCGTCGGTGTTGATGCGGGCGAAGCCGCCGTCGATCAGGACCTCGGCCGGGCGGGCAACGTAGGGAGACCTGCTGTAACCCTGCTGGAAGGTCCGGTTCTCCGTGATCACCCTGCGCCCCTCGGGGTCGAGTTCGCGGACGATCTTCATCATCTCGTACCGGTAGAGGCCGCGCTCCTGGGCCCACGCCGCCGCTGCGAGGGCCTTGCGCGCTTCGTCCCACACGCGGGTGACCGCGAGACCCTCCTCAGGTCGCACCCGGCAGCGGGACTCCCCCTCCACCTCGATGCCCTCCAGCGAGATTGCCTGCACAACCACGTCGATCCGGATGGTGAGGGTGTCCCCGGCCGCGATGTCGAATGGGTCCGACCAGGTGGTCGCGTACCCGATCCGTTCCGCCTTCACGCGGTACCGACCCGCCGCCGGCGACTCAAGTTCGAAGAGGCCGCTGGCGCGGGTCAGGATGCTGGCCAGGCGCCGGTCTTCGCCGTCCACGAGGGTCATCATCGCGCCCCCGACACCTTCTGAGCCCTGGAGGCCGAC
>JAPOOQ010000110.1 GCA_026713345.1 Gemmatimonadota bacterium
AGATCCGGGCTTGGCTGGATTGATCGTCCGGACGGTGGATACGATGTTACAGTTGAGGGACTACCCGGCACGACTGACGAAGGAAGGAGCGAAGACCATGGCAGAGGTGGTGGACAGATTCCAGCAGGGGATGGACGAGTTGGTCCAGAAGGGTCGGGCGCAGGTTATTCAACGAATGGCCGACCGCAAGTTCGGCGAGGAAACGGCTGGACGATTGACCGACCTGCTTGACGAGCTGTCCGGTCCCGAAGACATCGACAAGGTGACCGCCGCACTGTTGGAGTGTGCTACCGGCGACGAGTTCATTGATCGGGTGCGGATGGCCTGACGGGCAGGTCCGATCAGTGTCCAGCATCCGTCCTTGCGGCAAATAGGGCTGCGACGACCAGCCCGGGGGATCAGCTCCTTCCCGACAACGTTGGCCGCCTCCGAGGTCGACTTCTCGACGCTCCGCGAGGAATCCACCGGGCTCGTCAGCAAGACGGCCCGCAACAATGTTACAGTTGAGGGACTACCCGGCACGACTGACGAAGGAAGGAGCGAAGACCATGGCAGAGGTAGTGGACAGATTCCAGCAGGGCATGGACGAGCTGGTCCAGAGAGGTGTGCGCCAAGGGATTGAGCAGGAGCCCGGAAGGCATCGACATGGTGACTGACGCTTTGTTCGAATGTGCCACGGGCGAGGAGTTCATCGAGCGGGTGCGGATGGGCTGAGCGACAACCGCCCCGCCAGAAACCTCGCGGCCACCGGTTCCGCCCAGAAGCGCCGACGCCAGGGGGAGGCCCCCTCCACGAACCCGAGATGGCCGCCCCGGTCGGTGAACGCCGCCGTGACATGCGGGTTGGCAGCGACCGCGGCTTCCGGGATCGCGCCCTCGGGCAGGAACGGATCGTCGCGGGACTGCACGAGGAGGGTCGGCAACCGGATGCCTGCCAGGTGGCGGCGCACGTCGACGCGCGCGTAGTAGTCGTCCGCCCCGGAGAAGCCGTGCAGCGGCGCCGTCAGCGCGTCGTCGTAGTCTCTGAGCGTCCGGGCCGACAGAGTACGCTCGACATCGACGACGCCCTCGAGCAGTCCGCGTTTCGCTCGAACCTTGCGCCGGAGGGCGCGCAGGAAGTGGGATCCGTACGTGCGTCCCGCCAGACCGCCGGACAGCCGCGCCGCGCAGCCCGCCAGATCGTAGGGCACCGATAACGCCGCGGCGACCGCGATCCCCGCATCGTGGCCGCGCTCGCCGAGGTGCTTGAGAAGCACGTTGCCCCCCAGGCTGAATCCCGCAGCTCCGATGGGACGCCCGGGATGACGGCCGCGCAGCTCCGCGACCACATGTGCCAGGTCGCCCGTCTCACCGGAATGATAGAAGCGCGAGACGCGGTTGGGCTCGCCGCCGCAGCCGCGGAAGTTCATCCCCACACCCCGCAGGCCCCGGACGAAGAGCTGACGAAACATCTCGGACATGTAGCCCCGCCGCGTCGACCCCTCGAGTCCGTGCAGCAGCACGACGATGGGAGCGCCCGGCGCGGGTTCCGGCGCGTAGTCGAGATCGAGAAAGTCGCCGTCCGGAGTCCCGATCCGGCAACGTTCCAGCGGGACGCCGGCGCTTGGACGCATGAACCTCCCCGCGAAGGTCTGCGCGTGCGGGTTGCGGAGCCACCATGCGGGCCGGAAGGCGGGGGAAGAGGACATTGCACGGCAACGTTGGCGGATTCCGGCAGGCGGGGCAACGGAGTCGCCGCCATCGGCCTGGACCCCATGGCCGCGCTTGCGTGATGGCACCGAGAATACCATTATTCCTACCATGGAAACTACCATCGACAAGGCTGGCCGTCTCGTTGTGCCCAAGGCCGTTCGTGAAGCGAGCCGGCTTCGTCCCGGAACCCGCGTCCGATTCCGGGTCCGCGCCGGTCGAATCGAGATTGAGCCGGTACCGCTGGATGTAACACTTGAACCCCGTGGATCCACCGTGGTCGCGGTGCCACGAGGGGACCGACCCGTCTTGACGGCAGCGGAGGTCGAGAGGACGACGAGCGACATCCGCGCCAGCGCCTCGTCGGCGAGCGAGCGTGAACCCGGCGAGTGACTCGATACCTCTGCGATACCAGCGCTCTCGTCGCGGCGGTCTGTTCATGGCACCAACACCATGCGCGAACCCTGGCGGAGCTTGAGCGACGCGAGTGCGCGGGCGAAGAGCTTGTGCTTGCCGCTCATTCGCTGGCCGAAACCTACGCCGTCCTCACCCGGCTGCCCGGTCCCAATCGCCTGCGATCCGGGGACGCCATCGCGCTACTCGAGGCGAACTGGCGCGAGACGCCGGTCGTCCATCTGACGGCAGCCGAGACCTGGCGCGCGTTGCGTAGAGCACATCGGCGCGGAGTGATCGGGGGTCAGACCTACGACATGCTGATTGCGGCATGTGCGCAGAAGGCCGGCGCCGCGACGATCATCACATGGAACGTGCGCCACTTCGCCGCGGCGAGTCCCGAAATCGGCGTCGAGGCGCCTCCGTAGTATCCGGACATCTCATCGATCATTATGTTATCATATAATCTGAAAACACAATCGACTATTGTTCATAATATCAATACATAACTTGAATTAGCCTACCAATCATATCCACTATAGATCCGATTGACAGTGGACATTTTGTCGGACATTCTGTAGGATCATAACCTGGAACGCCCGCCAGGAGCCCCCGCCCATGCCGAATGACCGCGAATACCGCCGCACCCACCCGTGGATCAGCTTTCGCCACCATCTGGAACGCGCCGACCCTCTCCACTGGTCGCTGCTCGGCGAGGCGGCCACCCGGTGCGATCACGTCGCTCAGGCGGTCCTCCCACCCGCCGGCGCCCACGAGCTTCACCGACTCTTCCTGATCAAGGGCGTTCGGGCCACGACGGCGATCGAGGGGAACACGCTCAGCGAGGAACAGATCGCGGCCCAGCTGGAGGGGCAACTGGAGCTCCCCTTGTCCCAGGAATACCTGAAGCAGGAGGTCGACAACGTCCTCAATGCCGTCAATCAGATTTTTGCGGGCATCATGGGAGGCCAGCCGCCGGCTCTGACGCCGGATTGGATCGCCGGAGCGAATCGGGGCCTGCTTGCGGGTCTCGAGGAGCACCTCGAAGACGGTGTGATTCCGGGAGAGATACCGGCCCATCCCGTCGGAGTCATGCGGTACCGGGGTGCCCCCAGGAAGGATTGCGGCTTCCTACTCGACCGGCTCTGCAGCTGGCTTGAGGGAGACGACTGGCCGGTGCGCCCGGACCGGCACGAGGACCGCTTCGCGTCTGCGATTATGCGCGCGGTCTTTGTTCACCTCTATCTCGCGTGGATCCATCCCTTCGGGGACGGCAACGGGCGGACGGCCCGTTTGGCCGAGTTCATGATCCTTGCGCGGGAGGGTGTGCCGTCACCCTGCGCCCACCTTCTCAGCAACCACTACTACCTCACCCGGGCCGAGTACTACCGGCAGCTCGATCGCTCCAGCCGCGCGAACTCCGGTCGCGGGGATCCGCTCGGCTTTCTGCTCTACTCGCTGCAGGGGTTCGTCGACGGCCTGCGGGAGCAAAGCCGGTTCATCGCGGGGATTCAGCTGAAGCTGGCCTGGGAGCACTTTGTGTACGGCGAATTCCAACGGATCCCGTCGTCGCCGGCCATGCGGCGGCGCCGCGAGGTGACCCTGGCGCTCGGCCGCCTGGGCGAGCCGATCCGCAAGCAGTCGATACCGGATCTGAGTCCCGACCTGGCCAGGCTCTACGCGGACAAGACTCGCAAGACGCTGACCCGGGACATGAACTGGCTGGTGAAGCGGAACTTCCTGGAAAGAGGAGAGTACGGCTACCGGGCGAGGGTGGAGTCGATGCGCGCCTTCCGGCCCCCGAGGGCGTAGGGGCCCATCCGGCCATCCATTCGCCCACGCCCGGACCACAACTCGATAGATTACACGAATGCAACTTCGACTCCTCCGACCCTGGCGCTTCGGCGCACTCCTCGTCGTGCCGCTCGCCACTGTCCTGTCAGCGCCGCCGGCCGCGTCGCAAACGATCACCTACCAGGTGAAGTTCGAAGGCAACTGGACGCTGGCAAGCACCCCCGGAGGAGTGGTGGGCGGAGCGCACTTCACGACTCTGATCGGTGGCGTGCACGGGAGCGGTGTCACCTTCTGGGAGGCCGGCCAGCAAGCCAGTGCCGGTGTCGAGGGCGTGGCGGAGCTAGGCTCCACGGGAACCTTCCGCAACGAAGTCCAGGCTAGCTCGCACACGCTGTCGGTCATTCAGGAGGGCGTCACCGGCACCGGCACCGGCACTGCAACGTTCAATATCGACGTCACGCGCACGCATTCGCTGGTGACGCTCCTGTCCATGATCGGTCCCAGTCCCGACTGGTTCGTCGGCGTGTCGGGCATCTCGCTGCTCGACGGCTCGGATCAGTGGCGAGAGTCGCACGTGGTGGACCTCTTTCCGTACGATGCCGGCACCGAGGACGGGACGGAGTTCACGCTCAACAATTCCGCTACGAACCCGCAGGGCGTCATTACGCGCATTGCGGGAACGGGCAAGTTCTCCAACGTGCGCATGGCGAGGCTCACCTTCACCAGAATGACAACACCGCCGCCGCCGCCGACACCCACGGTGAGCCTGTCGGTCTCCCCGAACCCAGTGGACGAGGGGCAGCCGGTGACGGTGACGGCGGAGCTGTCGGCGGCGTTGACGAACAGCGTGACGATCCCGCTGGCGCTGACGGCCGGAACCGCCGAATCGGATGACTTCGGGTCGCTGGCGAGCATCACGATCACCGGAGGGCTGACGACCGGCACGGGCACGATTTCGACGGTCGACGACGCGGACACCGACGACGAGACGTTCACGGTGGCGCTGGGCACGCTGCCGACGGAGGTGACGGCGGGCAGTCCGTCGTCGGTCGTGGTGACGATCCGGGACGGTGACTCCCCGCCGCCTCCGCCGACG
>JAPOOQ010000111.1 GCA_026713345.1 Gemmatimonadota bacterium
CCATCTTCTCCGAACACCACGAACTCCGTGCCGGATTCGAGCCCCAGCCTTCGTCGGATCGCTTCAGGAATAACGACCTGACCCTTTGATGACAGCCTTGTTGTCGCGAAATCTTTCATGCATGAATCTTACTGGTAAGTCTGTGCCGTGTCAATCCGGGGCCACGGGGAATCGCCGGTCAGCGCGTGATCACGACCTCGTACTCCGTCAGGTTCCTGAGCGAGTAGTTCGCGCCGGTGACGGCCGGCACCGCCTGCCAGCAGCAGTGCCGCCGCCGCGGGACGCGGATCCGGGGGAATCCGAGATCGTACTTGCCGTTCCCGTTGCTCAGGCGGTCCAACGCCCGGAGCTGCTCTTCGCTCAGATTCTCCTTCGCCGAAGAGCGCTGCGGCCGCCCCTTCCGGGGTCAGGCCCTGATGCAGGCGGAGAGCGCCGGCCTCATCATCCGCATCCCCACCCATTCCATCATCGTCCCCTACGGTGACTGCGACGCTTGCAATCCTGCCATCGCAGCCACCGCCCGACGCCCTCACTGTCAGCGCTACTCTCTCGTCCCCGGCTTAAACGCATATTCCGCAATTCGGTTCCCCGGGTTCCCGGCAGTTCCATTGTTTCAGCGCCGGATTCCGGCAGCGTAGGCCGCCAGGTCCCTAAGGTCGTACTCCTCTCCTGCGACCTGCAGCAGCTCCACCCGGTACTGCCCCAGGAGTTGCCGGTCGGGAACCCGGAATTTCAGAACGGGCCCGGTCGAGAGCGCTCCCGAGACGATGATCCCCTTTGCAGAAGAGGTTCCGGACTGGAACAGTTCCAGGCCCGGGGCCCGCACCGAATCGATGCCGGGGCCGCTTAGCAACAGCATGGCACCACTGTCCCGACCATCGGCGGATGCGGTCAGCCAGACTGTCAGAGAGCCGGGATCCGGATCGGCCGGAGGGCGGACGAAATCGTAGTCGGAGCACGCCCAGGCCATTGATGCGGAGAGCAGCAATACCAGACCGTACCCGGTCGCACTCAAGCGACGCCGGTTTGTACTGCCAGCCCGCTGACGAGAACGCCGGACTCGGCGGACGCCGTGACGGCGGGCCGGTCTGCGTCCTCCAGAACCGGGATTCCGCTGCCCCCTGTGGCTGTTTCGGCCGGCATGTCCGGATGCGGCCAGCGCCGCGGCGGCACCGGGAATCACTCCACACTTCGCTTCAGCCCGTCGGCAGCGGTCGATCCAGGAGAGCAGGTCACCGAGGTCGTAGGCGCCATTCCGATTGCCCAGACGGTCCAGGGCGGCAAGTGTCGCTTCGTCCAGATCCGTCTCGCCGAACAGCACTGCGGTTGCGGTTTCCGGGGTCAAGTCCTCGAGGAGGAACAGATCCGCAGCCGTTTGGTCCGTGTCTGCACCGCTTGCCACACCGTTGTCAACTACCGAGACCACGACCTCGGCCGTGCGGCCGTCATATCCTCCACCCGACGCGCTCACTGTCAGCGTGACCGTTTCGTCGACCGTATTCGCGTCCCTGCCCGCCGTCACCTTCACAGTCCCGCCCGAGTTCCAGAGCTGACGCCTGACCGTCCGGGTTGCCGGATCGACCGTGACGTCCGTGTTTTCCATGCCGCTCACCGTGAACGTCACCGGGCCAGTGGGCTCGCTGGTCAGTACGACCAGGAATTGTCCTGCGTCCCCATCCCCTTCATCCACGGCCAGCGTCCGTGGCGCTACCATCATGCGGTTTTCCGGGAGTGCGATGCGCAGCGTGCCCAAAGCCAGCTGGTTCCCGTACCCCCTTGCCACCGAGGTCGCCATTCCCGGCTTGACGACGATGTACAGCTGTCCGTTCTGGGCCGGCATCATGTTGGCCGTGTACTCCAGGCCGGCACGAACCTCCGCGAAATCCCAGATCAGCACACCGATGGGTGTTCCGTCCACCGTCGTGCCCGCATGTGTCTGCCATCGAATGTCCTCCTGCCCAAACCCTTCGACGGCCTCCTCGAATGTGAATCGCGTTACGAAAGGACCTGTCGCAATCCCTGCGACATCGCCATCGCTGGTGGGCTGCAATCCTTCGAAGGTGATCTCTGCTTCCGGACCCAGCGGGCGATTATTGATCCGTATGACGCCGCCGTCGACGGTCTTGTCCCCGGTATCCACCGAGATGCTGAACTCCTCGTTCGGGTCTTCGACTTCGTCGTTGACCGCCGTGATCGTCACCGTGACCGTGGTGGAGCCCGCCGGCAGCAGCACCTGATGACCAGGGGCCGACAGGTCGGCGTCGGCGGGCGTCACCACGAAGTCGACCCCTTCCGTCGCCGTTCCGCCAAAGGTGATGGTGAACACCTGATCGCTTGCGAAGATCTTTCCGTTGGTGATCGACACCGTCACGGTCGTTGACGCCTCGTTTTCTTCGTCGATGACCGTTGCATCAACCGACACCTCCACATCGGGGATGTCCTCTTCATCGGTGATGTCGACCTGGTGCACGCACGCATCTCCGCACCTGGTCCGCATTCCGACGATTCCGATCACCCGTTCCGACGAACCGATCACGGATTCCGGAGGATTCCGATCACCTTGGAGGAGAGCGGAGGTCCATAGGGGCGCTGGGGTGGGGTTACGGGGTTGAA
>JAPOOQ010000112.1 GCA_026713345.1 Gemmatimonadota bacterium
CTGCCGACCATCAGGAAGGCCAGCAAGCCCGTGAAGACCCAGAACAGCGTCCGGTCCCTCTCACTGGTTGGCATCGCTGCGCTCCCTCAGGGCGACCATCAGCAGCCCCCCCATGATGGCGAGGTTCTTCAGGAAGTCGATGAGCGTGCCGAAGTTGGCGTCCGCCCGGAGCGGGTTCTCCATGAGCACCGTGACGGGGACGAGAAACAGCAGCAGCCCCGCCGCCGCCCACTCCGTCTTCCTGCCCAGGGCGAGGAGGGCGCCGCAGACGAGTTCGACGAGTCCGGCGACGAACGCCAACAGCGTCGGGAACGGCAGCCCGATCTCGGCGATGTCGCCCGCCGCGTTGTCGACGTCGACGAGCTTGTCGTAGCCCGTCAGCATGAAGATCGCGGCCAGCATGATCCGCGCGGCGACGTAGGCGTAGCGTTCGATCGAGTCCATACGGATGCTCCTGCTGTGCGGGTGTCGGCTCCCACCCGTGTCCCCGACCCTCTTCTGCCGAAACGCGCGGGGAGACACCAAGGGTCACGCCGCCGCCCCATCCCCGGTCGCCGCCGGTTGGGTGCCCGGACCCTCCGCCCGTGGACGGTCAGTCTAGCCGCAAGGCCCGGACGTGTCCACACAAGGAGGGGCGGGCCGGACGGCTCGAACAAGCCGAGGCCCGCCAGCGCGACCGGGGCGGTCACGTGGCAGGAGGCGTGCCCACCGGAAGCCCAGGGGATGCCGCGACGGCCCCCGGGCCGCGGGGATGAAGGAGGGGGACGGTGGTCGGTCGACCACCGTCCGGAACGGGCCGCCATCATCGCTGAGGCGCAGGAGCTGAGTTCTCTGACTAGGGCAGGGAACCCAGAATCGTGGTCGCCTGCGCGCCGTCCGGCGACCCCGAATCTGCGTGAACCGCCTGCTGGAGCCACTGTTTCGCTGCGTCGATGTCGCCCAGGTTGAGCGAGACCAGCCCCAGCTTGAACAGGGGCTTGACCCAGTGCCGGTCGCGGTCGTGGGCCTTCCGGAACCACTCGGCCGCCTGCGCGGCGTCCCCGGCCGCGAACGCTGCCTCGCCCTGGTTGAACAGCTCTTCGCGGCTGTTGCCCACGTCGGCGGCAGCGACGGCCGGCGCGCCGGCCGAAGCGGTGGGGCGCGGCCGACCGCTCGCTGAGATGCTCAGGCCCACCCAGCCCCGGCGCACGGCGCAAGAGATCGCGGCATCCGGGTGGGCGCCGCGCGGAAGCTCGTAGGCGACGGCGTACTGATTGCGGGTCTGCTCGTACTGCCGCGTGATCTCGGCCGCCATCTCCAGCAGCTTGTCGCCGATGGACTGGCTGGGGCCGGCGACCGTGTCGTACCAGCCGCCGGTGATCCGCGTCACGTCTCGCGCGATGCCGGTCTGGAATCCGCGGCCAGTCCCGGCCCGCTGTGTGTAGAGGCCGAGTGCGTGGATGACCGCTCCCCGGTCGACCGCCCGCTCGATGAAGACGTCGTACCGGCCGTCGGTCAGCGTACGTTGGGCCGGCCCGTCCGTGGTGACCACCGCGAGTACCGGCCAGCGCAGGTCCTCGTCCCAGCGATCCACCGTCTCTTCCAAGCCGGCGAAGAACCCTGCGGCGCGATCCTCTTCCACGAAGAACCGCGCCAGCTCATCGAGCACCTCGCCGTGGTCGTCCGTGAAGTCCACCACCATGCGCGGCCGGCCCGACAGCAGCACCAGCCCGATCTCGCTATCCTCGGGCAGGGCTCCTACGAACCGCGGCAGGTAGACGCGGAAGTACCGGAAGAACGGCACCGCGCCGTCCGCGTCGTCGACGATCAGCGCCACCCGCAACGGCTGGTCGACGAGCTCGACGCGCGAGACTTCGACGCGATCACCCTCGTGCTCGAGGGTGAAGTCGTCCGCGCCGAGGTCGGTCACGGGCTCACCGTCGCGGTCGGTCACCTTGATGAACCGCTCGACCATGGACCGCTCGCCATCCTTCGCCTGGACGATCCCGGACCCGGCCAGGAAGACGGTCAGGACGACGGTGCACAGACGCACGAATCGTTGGGTTCTCATGAGACTGCTCCTCGCAGATTCGGGCACGAGGTCCGGTCCAGGGCAACGCCCCGCTACCGGAGCGTGATCGTTCTACAGACTGATGTCCCGGGCTGGGCTTGGATCACCTTCCCTCATCCTCGCCGAAAGCTCCACCGGGCTCCTGATGATCTCCGCCGTCCGCAAGAGCTCGGGGTGGGTCTGGTGGGGCTTGTAGCCGGTCGGCATCCCCAACACCGCGTTGACTACCCACGACGCCTCCGGCCGGCGGTCCCCCAGCTCCCGGCCCATCGCCGACGGGCAGATGCCGACCACGGCCGCGACTGCGGCGTAGGTGGCGCGGATCTGCTCCCGGTTGAGGTAGGCCAGGACCGTCTCGACTGTCTCCGGCCGCCAGGACAGCCCAATTCCAGCCGCCAGGCAGCGGTTACGCCGCCGGCGCCGCGACCGTTCCCCAGCGATCAAGCGGAATAGGACGGACACTGGTCCGGCAGCCGGCCGCGCGATCCAGCCGAGTTCCGATCGTCGATCCCGTCCTGGCGCACATGGCCCAGAACCCGGTCGAGGCGGCGTGTGCCCTCCGACGTAGCTGGGGCTGCTTGTCGTCATCGTCCGCTCCCCTTTCCGGCGAGTCCCGAC
>JAPOOQ010000113.1 GCA_026713345.1 Gemmatimonadota bacterium
AACCTCCTCCAGCTCGGCGAGCAACCCCTCCAACGTCCCCGCCATGATCCCGAACACCTCGACCATCCCGCTCCCCGGCCGTCCATCTCCCCGCTCCGACATCGACAGCAGGTTGGCCAACCGGTTGTTCACCTTGATCGGAAAGTTCAGCGGATCCTGGTTCGACCGGTTCCTCACCTGGTAGATCTCCCCCTCCACCGCGTTCAGCGCCGCCCGCAACCGCGCCCCCGCCTCCCCCAACCCCTCATCATCCGACGCGGCCAGCCTCTCCTCCAACTGCGCCTTCACGTCGCGGATCTCGATCACCGCGCGGTTCGCCCGGTCCACCTGGTCGCGGATCTGCACCCCGAACTCGTACTGCGCGACCAGGTCCTCGTCCGTCACGCCCTCGATCCACGGGTTGCGCTTCACGACCAGGTCGCGCGACGCCACCTCACCGCCCACCCGCAGCCGCACCCTGTACGTCCCCGGCGGCACCACCGGCGCCATCGTCCGCACCCCCCACAGGATCATCCCTGGGAAGCTCGCCGCCGGATCGGTCCGCAAATCCCACCGGAACCGGTTCCAGCCGGGCACCACCCGCAGCGCCGGACCCGACCACCGGTCCCGCGCTTCCCCCTCGACCGCCGGCTTGAATGTGCGCACCACCTCCCCGCCAGCGTCCAGAATTTCCAGCGTGGCCTGCGCCCCCGCATCACCCTCCAACGCCTCCGCCACCCCCTCCCCCACCCACCACGAAATCACCGCACCGTTCGCCGACCGGTACGCGGGGGCCGGTTCGAGCATCACCACGTCCCCATCGAGCATCCCCGGCCGGTACTCCCTGAGCGGCCCCACGTTGTCCAGCACCCAGAACCCCCGGCCATGGCTCGCCATCGCCAGTTCGTCGTGCTCCGGGATCACGTCCGTCACGGGAATGTCGGGCAGCCCCGGATTCAGCTCCTGCCACCACCCGCCGTCATCGAACGTCAAGTACACGCCGTGATTCGTGCCCGCGTACAGCAGCCCCTCCCGGCTCGGATCCTCGCGCACCGAGTTCACGTACGCGTCGTCGCGGATACCGTTCACGATCCGGGTCCATGACTCGCCGTAATCGTCCGTCTTCCACACATGCGGCCGGAAGTCGTCCAGGAGCGGGAGGCGCGCCGACACGTACGCCCTGCCCGCATCGAACGCCGACGCGTCGATCAGGCTGACCCGCCCGAAGTCCGGCATGTCCGGCGGCGTCACGTTCGTCCAGCTCTCGCCGCCGTCGCGCGTGACGTGCACGAGCCCGTCGTCCGACCCCGTCCAGATCACGTCGATGTCCACCTTGCCGGGCCCGACCGCAAAGATCGTCGCGTACACCTCCGGGCCGTTCATGTCGCCGGTGATCGGCCCGCCCGAATGGCCCAGCGTCATCGGGTCCGCGCGGGTGAGGTCGTCGCTCAGCCGCTCCCAGTTGTTGCCGCCGTCGGTGGTCCGCCAGAGCCGGTTGGACGACGTGTACAGGGTGTTGGGATCGATGGGCGAAAAGATGATCGGAAAGGTCCACTGCCAGCGCTCGACCATGTCGACGGCCGGCTCGCCGGAGTAGAACCAGGGGTAGGGATTGACCTCGCGCGAGATGCCCAGGCGGCGGTTGAACCGGTCCAGGTAGCGGCCGTTGTTGGTGCCCGAGAAGAAGACGTCGAGGTCCTTCGGGTCGGGCGCGATGTAGCCCGGCTCGCCGCCGCCCGCCCGGGAGTGCACGTCCATCGAGCCGCGGGTGATCGCGGGTGCCCGGGCGCCGGAGCCGTCCCCGCCGCCCGCCAGCGCCGACGCGAACCGCCCCGCGTTCCAGTCCGACGGCAGGCAGGGCGGGCTGTTGTCCTGCTGCGACCCGCAGATGTGCCACGGGATGTGCGCGGTCGTGACGCCGTGGTAGAACTGCGCGGTGGAAAACTCCTGGTCGGTCCACTCGCTGCCTGTGGTATAGCTGACTGCACCGCCACCGTCGTTGGCGACCACGACGTGCGCGGGGTCGTCGGGGTCGATCCAGAAGTCGTGGAAGTCGCCGTGGGTGCCGTTGTTGATGACGTCGTAGGTGGCGCCGCCGTCGGTCGAGCGGAAGAACGACGTGTTCTGCACGTAGACGACGTCCTCGTCGTGATGGTCGGCGAAGACGTGCGTGTAGTAGAAGGCCCGCTGGCGGATGCGCCGCTCGTCGTTGATGAGCTCCCAGGTGTCGCCCCCGTCGTCCGAGCGGAAGAGGCCGCCGTCGTCGTGCTCGAAGAGGGAGTAGACGTCGTTCGAATTCGCGCTCGACACGGCCACCCCGATCCGCCCGACGACGCCTTCGGCCGGCATGCCGGGATTGTGCGTGATCTCGGTCCACGTGTCCCCGCCATCGACCGATTTGAACATGCCGCTGCCCGGCCCGCCGGATGCCATCGTGTACTCCGTGCGGAACGCCTCCCACAGCGAAGCGTAGAGCACGTCCGGGTTGTTGCGGTCGATCACGAGGTCGATGGCGCCCGTGCGCGCGTCGCGGAAAAGGATGCGTTCCCAGGTGTCCCCACCGTCGGTGGACCGGAAGACCCCGCGTTCCTCACTCGGCACCCCGTACTTCCCGAACGACGCGACGTACACGATGTCCGGGTTCGTCGGGTGGATGCGGATCTTGGAGATCGCGTGCGAGTCGCGGAAGCCGATGTGCTCCCAGGTCGCGCCCGCGTCGCGGCTCCGGTAGACGCCGTCGCCGGGCAGGATGTTGCCGCGAATGCACGTCTCGCCGGTGCCGATGAAGACGAGGTCGGGGTCCGTTTCGGCCACCGCCACCGCGCCGATCGACGACGACGTGATCTGGAAGTCGGTGACGGGGAACCAGTCCTCGCCGCCGTTGGTGGTCTTCCAGAGCCCGCCGCCCGTGGCGCCGAAGTAGGCCTCCTGCGGGCGGCCCTTGACGCCGGAGGTGGCGATCGAGCGGCCGCCGCGGTCGGGCCCGAGGTTGCGCCAGGAGTAGCCGGCGAGGAAGGCGGAGTCGAGGGTGATTTGCTGGGCGGCGAGGGTGGGTGAGCCGAGCATGGGCGCGGCACCTGGCTGGAGCGGCCCGCCCACAACCGAAAAGCTGGCCACGAGGGCCCCGAGGAGTGCAACTCGCCGGACGAGATCCGGGCGCTGAATTGAAGAGCGTTTCACGGTAGCGGATCCTGTGCGTGGGGTGGGTGTGGGTGGCGAGGTCAAGCTACCGGAGGCGCGGTGGGCGCGACAAGGAAGCGGCCAGCAGCACCAGGATCACGGTTGCCCCTGTCCTCCCGGTTTGTGTACTCTATGGCCATGATCGCCCGTCGCCAACACATCACCGGAGCACGACACTCGACAGGACTCACACCCCCCGCCAGCCGATGAATCAAGCGCTCCTCGGATCGCGCGATATTCGCGACCAGCCGGCCTACACCTTTCCCGAGGCCGCGCGTTACCTGGGCATTCCGCGAGCGACTCTCCGGTATTGGGTGCTTGAATCCGCGGGTTCCAAGCCGCTCATAACAGCACCGGCGGGTGCCAGCGGCAGGCTGTCCTTCAATAACCTCGTCGAAGCGCATGTCCTTCGTGCACTCCGCACCGTTCATCGGGTCAAGATGGGGGCGGTACGCGACGCCCTGGCCTTTGCCGAGCAATCTCTCGGGATTGACCGCCTCCTGCTTCGGGATGAACTGCGGACATCCGGCCAGGAAGTCCTTCTCGAGCGTCTCGATCAACTGATCTCGCTGACCAAGTCCGGACAACTGGCAATACAGCGCATTCTCGCGGCGTATCTGAAGCGAGTGGAACGTGACGATAACGCTCTTCCGTTCAGGCTTTACCCGCTTCCGGCGGGCGTGTCCCACGGTACCAGGACCATCGTCATCGATCCCCGAATCTCATTTGGCCGTCCAACCATCGCAGGATCCGGCATTTCAACCGAAGCGCTGATTTCCCGGATTGACGCAGGAGAGTCGGTGGACGTCCTCGCTGACGACTATGGTCTCCAGCCCGCGCAGATTCACGACGCCGTCCTCTACGAACGAGCGGCTTGAGCAGGGTCTTCTTCATCGATCGGGACTCACTAAGCAAAACAAACAGCGTTTTGCTTTTGTTAGATGCCGGCCTCAGCGCCGCTAGGAAATCCCTTTTCCCAGCCAACACCCTAAGCAAAGCAAACACCTTGAACTTTTTCTACCGTAATGCCATCTTGGGACCATGCAGCGAGGATCCACAGGCACCTATGAGGTAGCGGTCGGCGGCGGAGAGACCGTGCGAGCCTTCGTACCCCGTCCCCTCCCACCCGTCCCGCAAGTTGATGCCCGGCAGAGCCTCGGACGCCTGCTGGAAGAAGCCACCGCCGCTCTCGGCCGTCTCGATGCAGTCACCGAACTACTGCCGGACCCGACCGTCTTCGTCTTCGGGCACGTTCGGAAAGAAGCGGTCCTCTCCTCCCAGATCGAAGGCACCCAGGCCTCACTGGCCGACCTGCTGCTCCACGAAGCGGGGGGCGTGCCGGCTGCACACCGTGGCGATGTCCTGGAAACGTCGAATGCCGTGGCAGCCCTGCATCACGGAATCGAGCGCTTGCGGAGCGGCTTCCCCATTTCGAACCGTCTGATGCGGGAGATGCACGCCAGGTTGTTGGCGAGCGGTCGCGGCGCGGCCATGATGCCGGGTGAGTTCCGGCGGTCGCAGAACTGGATCGGCGGCTCGCGTCCCGGCAATGCCGCCTTCGTTCCCCCACCCCCGAACCACGTCCAGTACTGTATGGCCGACCTGGAGCGGTTCATCCACGCCACGGACGACGGACTTCCCGTACTCGTCAAGGCCGGGCTCGCGCATGTGCAGTTCGAAACCATCCATCCGTTTCTCGATGGCAACGGTCGTCTGGGACGACTGCTGATCACCCTGATGCTGTGCGACGGGGGACTGCTCCGGGAGCCGCTTCTTTACCTCAGCCTGTATTTCAAACGCAATCGGAGCACCTACTACCGACTCCTCAACGACATCCGGCACACCGGAGACTGGGAAGCCTGGCTTCGGTTCTTCCTGGAGGGTGTGCGCGAGGTTGCGGAAGCGGCGTTCGTGACGGCCCGGTGCGTCAGCGAAACGATCCGCGACGACCGATCACGAATCGGCCGTCTGGGCCGCCGTGCGAGATCGGCGCTG
>JAPOOQ010000114.1 GCA_026713345.1 Gemmatimonadota bacterium
TCGCCATCCAGGCGTTCAACGCCGCCGGCGGGCGCACCCACGATGGCGGCAAGGTGCCCGTCCAGGACGGCAGCGAGCGAGGCAGCAGCGTCCACTGGAGATTCCGCGTGTTCAGACGCGAAGTCATGGCTGGGGGATTCCCGGTGATCAGCGCGATAACGGTGCAGGCGCTTGCGGACCTGGGGCACGTGGTGGACGTGACCAAGGCGGATCCGTACACCCTGCCGGGGACGGGAACCGTGCCGCCGGGTGGCGCAGCCGCCGACGGGGCGGGCGGGTCCGCGTGGCCGGACTTCGAGTTCGCCGACGACGTCATCCGGGGACCGGTCACGGTGGTCGACTCCACCGGCAAGATCGTGCGGGTCATCCGGAACTGAGGGCGGGAGCGGGGGGGGCGCCGGCTCCGAATGGTGTGCCGGTGGGGTGATGGGGGCGGCTCGTACGGTCCTTTCGCTGGGCGCTCCGCGGTTGTACGCGTCCTGCGGTTTTCCTGTATCCGGCGGGTGCTTGGGCCACGATGTTAGCACTAAGCGACACGGAAAGTACTAGATGTTCAATATCACAAACCCATTGTGCTATGTGAGATTCTTATATATGCTCGGGACCCACCTCCCGCCGGTACGCTGGCGGCCGACTTCCCACCTCCGCCCGGACACCCGCCACCGATGACCTTCCTCTCCCCGCCGCCTTCCGCCGCTCTACGCCCCCGCCCCTCCGCGATCCGCCGTCTGGGCCTGCTCCCGCTGGCCGCGATCCTGCTCTCGGGCGCCGCCCGCCCGGAGGCTTCACCGCACGGTTCGGGGCCGGCCACCGCCGCCGACACGCTCCGCGTCTCGCTGTCCGCGCCGGACGGGGGAACAGTGGCGGAGGGGGCGGAGGGGAGCTTCTCGGTCACCGTCGGGGGGAGCACGGCCGGCGGGGCCGTGACCGTGAGCTATTCGGTGTCCGGCACGGCGACGCCGGGAAGCGACTACACGGCGCTTTCCGGCCAGGTGACGGTGGCCAGGGGCGACAGTACGGCCACGATCGTGCTCTCGGCGCTGACCGACGACATCCTGGACGACGGTGAGACCGTGGTGCTCGCGCTGACGGACGCGAGCGGCGGGACGGCGGTGTTGATGGTGGACACCGCTGCGGCGGGCGCGACGATCACCGACGACGGCGAGGTGACGGTGGAGATCACGCCGGCCGGCGACTCGGTTCCCGAGGGCGGGACGTGGACAGGGGCCGTGACGCTGTCGACAGCGGTGGCCGAGCCGGTGAGCGTGCGCTGGCGCACGAGCGACGGCACGGCGGTGTCGAACCGGGACTATGGGGGCATGTCCGCCGAGGTCGTGTTCGCGCCGGGCGAGCGCTCGAAGCCGATTGCGGTCAAGACGATGAAGGACGGAGTCTCGGAGCTGGCGGAGATGTTCTACGTGGCGCTGGACGGGGCGGCGGCGGCAAGGGGGACGCGAGCGGCGGCGCACGCGGGTAGCCGGGTGCGGATCGACACCGAGCGGCGCTCCGGGTACATCGAGTGCAACGTCGAGTATCCGGACGGCCCCTGGACCATCCACACGGTGGGAGTGCCGTCGGGAACCGATGTGGGCACCCCGGTCGTGCCGGCCGAGGAGGGCAATCTCGCATACTCGTACAGCCTGGCCGGAGGGGGTGAGAGGTTCGAGATCCACAGCGATACCGGCCAGATCTCGACGACGGACAGCATCGTGTGGAGTTCCGGGCTGTCGTATTCGCTCACGGTGACGGCGGAGCACACCTGCGGCGCCAGCGGGAGCATCGAAGTCGAGATCATCGTCAAGACGGCGCCGGAACCCGTCGACTCGATCCCCAAGTTCGAGATTGAAGTGGACTCGACCGGCTCGGTGGACGTGTCGGGCAAGTTCCTGGACCGGGACGGGGATCTCGTCCTGCACTACAGCGCCTCCTCCTCCGAGCCTGACGTAGCCAGCGTGACCACGAATGGCAGCTGGGTCGTGGTCACGGGCAGAGCGGGTGGGATCGCCATCGTAACCGCGACGGCGACGGATCCGTGGGGGTTCTCCGGTACGCAGGAGTTTGAGGTGGAGGTGGTGGATGATCCGCCGTGCATGATCACGGTTCGGCCGGACACGATCACCGCGCCGCATCCCGCAACCGTCCCTACGGGCACGCAGCTCGGCATCGTACCGGTGGACCATAACGAGCACTGCGGCGACCTGCGTTACGGGGAGACCGGCAACTCCGCGGACCTGAACGTCACCGAACGCGGGGTGATCGAAGCCGCCCGGCCGTTGGCCGCGGGCATCTACCAGCTGGATGTCCAGGTGACCGGGCGCGGCGCGGCGGCAACGGGCCCGGTGTGGGTCGAGGTCCTGGATCCGTGCATGATCACGGTTCGGCCGGACACGATCACCGCCCCGCGTCCAGCAACCATCCCCACGGGCACGGACCTCGGCATCGTACCGGAGGACA
>JAPOOQ010000115.1 GCA_026713345.1 Gemmatimonadota bacterium
CGAAGCACCGCTCTGCGTTGCTCCTCGGGCCAATAGCGGTGCTATTCGCCCTTCGTCGCGCCTTGCCAGCCCGGCGCCTCGCCGCCCTCGGTGCTACGCGGGGATCATCCACGGACTGCTAGCCGTCCGCGTCGGCCAGCACGTCCTCCAACGTCGTCGCGGCCGACTGGAACATCCCGGCCAGGAACTGGCTGCGACGGATCATGACCCCCTCGACTCGCTCCCAGAGCACACCCGTGATGGCGGAGTAAGCCTTCTCGCGTTGAGCGGCAGAGAGGGCCGGATGCTTGAACTCGTGTTTCTCGATTGTGAACCTGGCGATGTCGGAGATGTTCTCGCCGAGGATGTCCATGTCAACGGAGTTTCTCAGCTCGATGGCGCCCTCCGTCGGCTCCCCGCTTGCAGGCGCTCCGGTTGCCGGCTCCCGCGGCGCGGCGTCTCCGGCGATGGCGGCGACCGCGGCATCCTGCGAACCGTAGACCGGGATGATGTCGGCGAAGCCGCTTACCGTGATGACCTCGCTGATTCCTCCCGACAGTTCACAGAGACCGAACGCCTGCCCGGGCTCCGTGAACTTCTTCGCCATCATGAGCAGGACGCGGAGACCGGCGCTGCTGATGTAGTCGAGCCGGGACAGATTCAGGATCAGGGATTGATCATCGTCTCCAATCCCGGACCTCAGTGCGTCCGCGCACTCCACGCTGTTCCCGCTGTCGACTCGACCGGTCAGGCTTGCCACCGGAATGCCGGAGTCTCTCGCCCAGCTGACCCGTACTGACATCTGCTGCTCCCGTACCCAGGGTGATTCACTGGAAAGAGTGTCGTAAACTAAACATGGACTGTCAATCTACTTCCAGGCTTCCCGAGCGCGACGGCGAGTACATGACCCCTGACCCGGACCGGTGATGGCGACGCCCACCCGACCCCCAGCGCCGCTCCCGCCAGGCCCCCGGGGCGGCCGCCTTCGGCACCTGGTCGCCCGTCTGCGCGATTTCCCCGGGCTGCTCGACGAGCTCCACGGCCGCTACGGAGACATCGTCTCGTACCGCGTGTTGAACCGGAACTTCTGCGCCGTCAGCGATCCCGGGATGATACGCGAGGTCCTGGTGACCAAACGGGAATCCTTCCACAAGACCGCGGGCTACAAGGACCTGCGGCCGATGCGGAATCCCACGATCGCGACCGCGGACGGGGAGGAGCACACCCGCCGCCGCAAGCTCTTCCAGCCGTCGTTCGGCAGCAGGGGGATGGCCGCCTACTCGGAGATCATGGTCGAGAAGGCGCACGTCATGCGGGAGGGCTGGCAGGACGGCCAGGCCATCGATGCGGCGGCCGAGATGCACGACCTGGCGATGGGCGTCGCGGTCACGGCCTTCTTCGGGCGCGACATGCAGGTCGACCCGAAGATCGGCAAGGCTGCGCTGGACGGGATCCTGTGGGACTTCGTCCTTGGGGCGCTGCCGTTCACCAGGCTGCTCCGGGCGCTGCCCCTGCCCGGCAACCTGCGCGCCGAGCGGGCATGGAGGGCGCTGGACGAAGTCGTCCACGAGGTCATTCGCCGGGCACGCAATAGTATCATTAAACGTACCGACATGATATCACTTCTCGTGAACGCCAGGGACGATGAGGGTATCGAGCGCCCGTTCTCGGACGACGAGGTGCGGGACGAGGCCTTTGTTCTGCTGATGGTCGGGCACGAGACGTCCTCGAGTGCGATGACGTGGTGCCTCGATCACGTCATGCGGAATCCCGTTGTCCGGGACCGGCTGGAGCAGGAGGTGGACGAGGTCGTCGGGGACCGGCCGATCGTTCCCGCGGACCACTCCAGCCTGCCCTATGCGCGCGCGGTCTTCAACGAAGCGCTACGGCACACGCCGCCGATCTTCTTCCTGGGCCGCGAGGCGATCGAGGACTGCACGATCGGTGGCTACCGGATTCGGAAGGGGACGATCGTGCAGCCCTGCATCCGGGTGGTTCACCATTGTCCCGCGCACTACGCCGATCCGGACACTTTCGACCCCGCTCGCTGGACCGATCCCGCGACCGTCCGCCGCATGAGACACGCGTACTTCCCCTTCGGATACGGCAGCCGGATGTGCATCGCGTGGGCGTTCGCTACCATGGAGGCGGTGTATGCGCTGGCCAGCATCGTGCAGCGCTGGCGGATCGAACCCGTCCTGACCGGTCCGACCCCGGTGAACTCGACGGGCGTGTACCGGGTCGGGGGTGCGCTACCTGCGATCGTCAGGGAGAGGAGGGGAAGCAATGCGCGGTAAACGGACGACGGCGCCCCCGGTTTTCATCGTGAGCACGGGGCGTTGCGGGTCCACCATGCTGTCGGACATGGTGAACCTCCATCCCCGCATGCTCAGCGTCTCGGAGTTTCTCTCGTGCCTGGCCGACCGTGCCCTGGTGGGCGGCAGCCTGGACGGAGAGGTCATGCTCCGGCGCCTCGGCACCCTGGCCCCGGTGGGCAAGGCGCTGCTGCGGAATGGGCTGATCGTGAGCGAATACCTCTACCGGTTCGGTCCCGGTTCAAGGTTCGGGCCGGATGACGTCCCCCCGATCATGGGCGTGACGCTGCCCCATCTCTCCGCCGACCCCGAGGCTCTCTGGGACGAGCTGGTCCCGGCAATACGGTCGCGGGGGCGCGATACGCTGGCGGGGCACTACCGCCACTTCTTCGAATGGCTGGCCCGACGCTTCGAGCGGGACATCTGGGTCGAACGTTCCGGGGCATCGCTCTTCTACGTGCCGAAGCTCGCTCGCCTCTTCCCCGACGCCCGCTTCGTCCACGTATACCGGGACGGACGCGACACGGCGATGTCCATGCAGCGGCACTACATCTTCCGGATGTATGCGCAGGTCTCAAGCATGCTGAAGAACGCCGGACTCGACCCCTTCAAGCCGGCCAACTGGCCCGGGACGAGCCCGTGGATGCCCTGGTTCACCCCGCTGCGTTTCAGGTTCTTTTCCGCGAAGCGCTTCCAGGAGCGCAAGATGGATCTTCCGCTGTTCGGCTGGCTCTGGAGCAACATGATCGAACGGGGTACCGGACACCTGGCCGAACTCCCCCCAAACCGCGTACTCTCGATGCGTTTCGAATCCGTGATCGAATCCCCCAGGGAGGAAATGAGCCGCTTCATCGATTTCGTCGGACCCGAATTCCGCGACGCCGAATGGCTCGACAGGGTCTCCGGGCTGCCCCGCAGGAAGCCGCCCAGCCATCTGCGTCTGGCGCCGGAGGAACATGACCGGCTGGCGGCGGCGTGCGCGCCCGGGCAGCGAATCCTGGGCTACGAAGGAACGACTCCATGACGCGCACGGGACCGAAACCCCGCGCCTGGCTCTCCGCCCTCGAATCCGAAGCCATCGAAATCATCCGCGAGGGCATCGCCAACGCGGCGCGCCCCGTGATGCTCTATTCCATCGGCAAGGACTCTTCCGTGCTCCTGCACCTGGCGCGCAAGGCGTTCTGGCCCGCCCCGCCCCCCGTGCCGCTCCTGCACATCGACACCACCTGGAAGTTCCGCGAGATGACCGCCTTCCGGGACCGGATCGCGGCCCAGGCCGGCGTCGAACTCATCGTCCACACCAACCGGGACGGAGTCGCTGCCGGCATCACCCCTTTCACGCATGGGTCCGACTACTACACCGAGGTGATGAAGACCGTCGCCCTGCGCCAGGCCCTCGACGCCGGCCGCTACGACATCATCTTCATCGGGGCCCGCCGCGACGAAGAGAAGTCGCGCGCCAAGGAACGCGTCTTCTCGCTGCGCACCGCCACCCACCAGTGGGATCCCAGGACCCAGCGGCCGGAGTTGTGGAACCTCTACAACACCCGCCTCCGAGCAGGCGAATCGCTGCGGGTCTCGCCCCTGTCCAACTGGAACGAGGCGGACATCTGGCGCTACATCGCCGACGAGGAGATTCCCATCGTGCCGCTCTACTTCGCCGCCGAGCGCCCCGTGGTCGAGCGGGACGGGCAATGGATCATGGTGGACGACGACCGCATGCCGCTCCGCCCCGGCGAAGAGCCCCGGCCGCGCCGGGTCCGCTTCCGCACGCTGGGGTGCTATCCGCTCACGGCCGCGGTCGAGAGCGACGCCGACACGCTGGATGCGATCATCGCCGAGACCCTGGCCGCAGACCACTCCGAACGGGAGGGTCGCCTCATCGACCACGACGGGGAGGCCTCCATGGAGCGCAAGAAGAGGGAGGGCTACTTCTGATGCCGCCGACCCTTCGGTTCGTCCTCTGCGGCAGCGTGGACGACGGCAAGAGCACGCTCATCGGGCGGATTCTCTACGACTGCCGCCAGGTGTTCACGGATCAGATGGCGCGCGTGGTGGAGGATTCCCGCCGCTACGGCACCCAGGGCGACGCGACGGACCTGGCGCTGCTCATGGACGGCCTGCAGGACGAGCGCGAACAGGGCATCACCATCGATGTCGCATATCGTGGCTTCGAGACGCCGAGGCGCCGCTTCATCGTGGCGGATGCGCCCGGCCACGAGCAGTACACCCGCAACATGGCCACCGGCGCCTCCACCGCGGACCTCGCGGTGGTGATGACGGACGTTCGCAAGGGGGTCCTGCCCCAGACCGCCCGCCACACCCGGATCGCTGCAATGTTCGGCGTGCGCCACGTCGTTCTCGCGGTCAACAAGATGGACCTGGCAGGGTGGGACCGGGATGCCTTCGAGGAAATCGCCTCGGCGTACCGGGAGGTGGCAGCGGAGATCGGCGTCGCGGAGGTAACCGCCATCCCCGTTTCCGCGCTCACGGGCGGCAACCTGACCCGGTCCAGCGGCGAGGCGCCCTGGTACACCGGCCCGACCCTGCTGCGCCACCTGGAGACGGTGGATGTCGGGCGGGGTGCAGACGACGAGCCCTTCCGGATGCCGGTCCAGTACGTCAACAGGCCCAACCCGGACTTTCGCGGGTATTGCGGGCGGATCGCGGCCGGCCGCGTGGCTCCCGGCGACCACGTGCGCATCTCGCCCGCGGGAACCCCCGCCGAAGTGGAGTCGATCGTGGTCTGGCAGGGCATCCGCGACAGCGCCGGCCAGGGCGATTCGGTCACGCTCACCCTGAAGCCCGACGTGGACGTTTCCCGCGGCGACGTCATCGTGGCCGCCGACAGCCCGCTCGAAGCGGCGGACCAGTTCCAGGCCCGGATCGTGTGGATGGGCGACGAACCGCTGACCGTGGGCCGCCCCTACCGCCTCAAGCTGCACACGCAGGAAGTGGGCGCCACCGTGACGAGGATCAGGCACCGGGTGGATGTGTCGGACGGCAGCCTGCTCGCCGCCTCGCACCTCGAACTCAACGACCTGGGCGTGATCAACCTCGCGACCAACCGCGCCGTGCCCTTCGCGCCCTTCGACGATTCGCGCGGCCTGGGCGGCTTCATCCTCATCGACCGCGCGACCAACGCCACGGTGGGCGCCGGCACGATCAACTTCGCGCTCATGCGCGCGGCCAACGTCAAGTGGCAGGACTTCGACATCACCGGCGAGGTGCGGGCCGATCTGAAGCGCCAGCGCGCCCGTTGCCTGTGGCTGACCGGACTCTCCGCATCGGGCAAGTCCACCGTCGCCAACATGCTGGAGCGGCGTCTCGTGATCGAAGGCCATCACACCTACCTGCTCGACGGCGACAACGTGCGGCACGGTCTCAACCGCGATCTCGGCTTCACCGAAGCGGACCGCGTGGAGAACATTCGCCGGGTGGCCGAGGTCTCGCGGCTCATGGTGGACGCCGGGCTGATCGTGATCGTGTCCTTCATCAGTCCCTTCCAGTCCGAGCGCGACTTCGCCCGCGGCCTCTTCGAGCCGGACGACTTCATGGAGATCTTCGTGGATGCGTCGGTGGAGGCGTGTGCCAGGCGCGACCCGAAGGGCCTCTACGCCAGGGCGATGCAGGGTGAGATCAGGAATTTCACCGGCGTGGACAGCCCCTACGAGCGGCCGGAGCGGCCGGATCTGCGCCTCGACACCGAGAAGCTGTCGCCGGAGGAATGCGTGGAGCTGGTGATGCGGAGCTTCGACTGAGCACCGGGCTCTTCTTTGACGGGGTTGGTGCCGGACGCGCACCGAAATCGGGCGCCACCGCGCGCATCCGTGCATATTACGACGTGATCCCCGACCGCGAGAGCCGCCTGACCCTTGACCGCACGAACACCAACGCCATGGACGATCCGCCGCCCCGAGGGACTCCGGTGAAGCGTGTCCTCCTTTGCCTCGCCGCCGCCCTGGTCGCCACCGTCACGTTGGCGGAACCCCTGACCGGCCAGTGGCGCGGCTACGGCAGGCGCTGGGTCACCCCCCGCCAGCCGGACGAGGCGGCCGTGCCCGGCGAATTCACCTTCTGCCGGCTTCAGTACACTTCGGTCCGGCGCGAACGGCATGGCCAGGGCTGGAGAACGGACTACCCGGACGGCGACCACAATCTGCCGTTCCGCGCCTCGCAGATGACCACCCTGAGTGTGGCGAAGGACGAGCGGGAAGACCCCTTCCACGCCGTCGTCACCGCCACCGACAACGGCCTCTACGCCTGTCCATTCATCTTCGCGTCCGACGTCGGGACGGCCCGGTTCAGCGAACTGGAGGCGGTGCGCCTGCGCGACTACCTGCTGAAGGGCGGCTTCCTCTGGGCCGACGACTTCTGGGGCGACATCGCCTTCCGCAACTGGTCGATCGAGATGGAGCGGGTGCTGCCCGAATACGCCATCGAGGAGATCCCGATGGACCATCCCATCTTCCACACCCTCTACTCGGTGGACAGCATCCCGCAGATCCCGTCGATCCAGTACTGGAGACAGAGCGGCCGCGTGGGCACGTCGGAGCGGGGCTCCGGGAGCGCGATCTACAGGATGTACGGGATCGCGGACGACTCGGGCCGGCTGATGGTCATCATGACCCACAACACGGACATCGCCGACGGTTGGGAGCGCGAAGGCGAAGAGGACGAGTTCTTCTACCGCTTCTCGCCCAACGCCTACGCGATCGGGTTCAACGTGATCATTTACTTCATGACCCACTGATGTCGCGCTACCCCACCCGCCCGCGCGCGGAGGGC
>JAPOOQ010000116.1 GCA_026713345.1 Gemmatimonadota bacterium
CCCCGAGGGGCTGGAGCTTGTCCGGATCGGAAAGCCCCTGCGACCGGAGTTTGCCGCGTGGCGCTACGGAGACCAGTTCGGCAAGCGGCGGCGGCGCAAGGTCGTTCGTTGGACGGCGGCGGGGGCGGCTGCGTTGGCGGGCGGAGCAGTGGGCGGGGCGGTGTTGGGAATCGCAGGGGTCCTTGGGGCAGTCTACGCAATTGCGGTGGTGCCCCCCACCATGGACAAACCAATCCGCTTCAAACCCGCTGACGGTCGGATGAGGAAGATGAGCATCGGGCACTGCTGGCGTACGCGGATCCGGCCCGCGGACGATGAGACCGGCTTCCGCGTCCAGCTCGACTCGTGGGGCATCAACGGGAGGGAGTGGTTCGAGGGCGAAGACGCGCACCGCGCGATCAGGGTCATTCTGCCAAGAATGAACGCGTACGGCGGAACGGCGCCGACCGTGCAGAGGGCCGTGTCCGAAATCGAGTCGGAAGGGCACCCGCATGGATTCCTCAGTCAGGTCCTCGCACGGCCAACCATCTACTATAGAGGCGGTATTTCCGGACGCATCCACGGGATGCCGAAACCGGCCCGGCTCGCTCTGGAGATGGCGTTACACGAGGAGCAGGAGCGCCGCGCGCTCGAAGGCGAGTTGTGGCGACTGGAGCGGGCCTGGGAAGAAGCCGAGGAGATCGCCGCCATCTCGGACAACCTCCTGTTGCCCGGGAAGGTGACCGCCTTCGCAGCTCGCCATGGCCGAGACCCGACAGCTTCTCGGTAACTGGAGCGGGTCGGCCAGCCCCACTAGCCGAACTCGATCCCCTGAGCCAGCGGCAGCTCGGTGCTCCAGTTCACGGTGTTGGTCTGGCGGCGCATGTACGTCTTCCAGGCATCCGATCCCGATTCGCGGCCCCCGCCGGTGTCCTTCTCGCCCCCGAAGGCGCCTCCGATCTCCGCGCCGGAGGTGCCGATGTTCACGTTGGCGATCCCGCAGTCGCTGCCGCGGTGCGACAAGAACTGCTCGGCCTCGCGGACGTTGTCGGTGAAGATCGCCGACGAGAGGCCCTGCGGGACGCCGTTGTGCAGGGCGATGGCCTCGTCCAGCTCCCCGACGGCGCTGTCCGGAGTGGCGTCCGCGGTCCCGTACCCGATGATGTAGAGGATCGGGGCGAAGGTCTCTTCCTGGACGATCCGGTAGTGGTTCTCGGCGGACGCGATACAGGGGGTGACGTAGAGGCCGCCGGGGTGCTCGTCGCCATCCAGGCGCTCGCCTCCGTAGAGGATCTCGCCGCCCTCCTCAACCACCTGCCGGCGCGCGGCCATCAGGTCGTCGACGGCCTGCCGGTTGACGACGGGGCCCATCAGGGTTTCGGGATCGAGCGGATTGCCGATGCGCACGTCCCCGTAGGCGCGCACCAGGCGGCCGACCAGTTCGTCCTTCACCGCACGGTGCACGATCACCCGCCGGGTGCTGGTGCAGCGCTGGCCCGCCGTGCCGACCGAGCCGAAGAGGATCGAGGGGATCGCGAGGTCGAGGTTGGCGCTTTGGGTGACGACGATCGCGTTGTTGCCCCCCAGCTCCAGGATCGTGCGGCCAAGTCGCCCGCCCACCACCTGCGCGACGCGCCTCCCCACCCGGCATGACCCTGTCGCCGACACGAGCGGGATGCGCCGGTCGTGCAGGAGCCGGTCGCCCACCGTCGAGCCCCTGCCCACCACGAGACTGAACACGGCGGGGTCCACCCCGTTCTCGCGGCAGACATCCGACGCGATCCGCGTGACGGCGATCGCGGTGAGCGGCGTCCCCGAGGCGGGCTTCCACAGCGTCGCGTCTCCGCACACCGCCGCGATCGCGGCGTTCCACGACCACACCGCGACGGGGAAGTTGAAGGCGCTGATCACCCCGACCACGCCCAGCGGGTGCCACTGCTCGCGCATGTGGTGGTCGGGGCGCTCGCTGGCCATCGTCAGTCCGTAGAGCTGTCTGGAGAGTCCCACCGCGAAGTCGCAGATGTCGATCATCTCCTGGACTTCGCCTTCGCCCTCGGCGCGGATCTTGCCCATTTCCAGGGTGACCAGCGCGCCCAGCGCCTCCTTGTTCGCGCGCAGGCGCTCGCCGAGCTGGCGCACCACCTCGCCGCGCCGGGGAGGGGGTACCCGCCGCCACTGCAGGAACGCGTTGTGGGCCCGTTCGACGATCGCGTCGTACTCCGCTTCCGTGACCTGGTTCACGGTCGCGATCCGGGAGCCGTCAATCGGGGTGTATACCTCGAGGGCCGGCCCCGATCCGATCCATTCACCCGCGTATCCGCCCGAATTGACGTCCTCGAGACCGAGCGATTGGAGAATCCCCGCTGTGCCGAGGCCCGCTCCGGCCGTCCGAACCCCATTCTCCGTTGCTACCGCCATCTGGTTCGATCCCCGTTCAGTCGTTCAACCATTTTCTCAAGTCGGATCCAGCCTGAGGACGGTGTACAGATACCACTCGATGAGCGCATCGCCCCATCCGTAGGCGACTCCCGCGCCGAGCGCGAGGAAGATGCCGAAGGGGACCAGCCTGCCGGTCCTCAGGGAGACAGGTCCAAAGATAACCGAACCGAGCAGCGCCCCGGCAAA
>JAPOOQ010000117.1 GCA_026713345.1 Gemmatimonadota bacterium
AGCAAGGCGCTGACGATGACGTTGGTGTCGAAAACATACCGGGTCATCACTCATCAAGAATGGAGCGCAAGATCTCCGGGGTAAGGCCGCGTTCCTGCGCGCTGCGGCTGACCTCGTCCATGATTTCGCGGAGGGACTTGCTACTCTTTGTGGCTTCGCGTAACCGGAGGTTGACCAGGATGTCGAGTTTCCGGCGATCACGATCCGATACTGTCCGGTAGGCCTGCGCTACATCCGCATCCACTGCGACACTTATTGTATCCATTGATGTTCCTCTATTCCTCGGTTCATCCGGTCACGGCTCTCCTGATTCGGCCGCCCACCACCATGGGAAGATTACACGGGCGGGAGACATGTCAAGGAGATCCGTCCACCCAAGTCACTTCTTCCCTTGTCCGGTCACTCCCCCCGGTGAAACCCCAGGGCTCCCTCCGACGTCATTACAGTGGGACTAACGGTTCACCCCATTTGCACGTCGTCCCAATACGAAGCCTCGACGCACCGATGTAGCGAGAAAGGCTTCCCCGGCCCCTCCGGCGAATCGGGGCGGGCCGAACAAACACAAGAGCCACAGGAGGTTCATATCATGAAAGCCGCAATCACTCGACTCGTCACCGCGAGCGCCATCGTGCTCGTGTTCCTGGCCTCCGCCTGCATCGGCCCGTCGCCGACGGATCCGGACGGCTCCGTGCCGACGGTTTCCACCATCGCCGGTGATCCGCCGGACGAGGTGATCAAGAGGTAGGCCGGCACCCTTCCGGACAGGGGACGGGAGAGCCCTCCAGGCGCGATGCCCGGGGGGCTTTTCCGCGTCCGCATGTCAACTCAATCGTCAGGACAAGTCAAGTAGGCATTACCAAATGTAAAGTCTAGTTGACATAATCATCCAATCGCTAACGCTGAGGGGGGTGTCCCGCGCGGGATACCCTCCGCACCACCACCGTGGCCACGTCCAATTCATCCAGCTCGATGAACGCCGCCAGTCCGTCGGGGCCGAATGCGTCGGGCATTTTGGTGGCCCCGGCGGGGTAGGTGCCAATGTAGTCGCCGTCGGCGGTCAGCACATCGATGGGGCCGTCTTCGAAGAATTCGTCGCCCCGGCGCATGACCCAAATCCGGCCGTCCCACGTGGTGCGCACCCAGAGGATGACGGGGAGTGCGGGGTAAAAGGACTCCGGTTCAAAGTCGACGCTGAACACACCCACGCGGCGTTCCCCTTGCGAGTCACGCTCTTCCTGCCTTCTCCGGTACTCCTCCTCGATCCGCGGCGTTACCGGCTCCGGTTCGAACGGCCGCGTGATCGTCCGGACCGTCCGGCCACCGCCCGGACCCGTGATCTTGAGTGCGTAGGCCGACGAATCGGAGTAGACGATCGCTCCGTCCGGCAGAAGGTCCATGTGCACCTGAGGTTCGAAGAGGCGCCCGCTAGGAAGCAGGCCGGCGCCCACGTTCAGGGCTCTCCGCAGGTCCCTGCTGAGGATCCCGCCCGGGTCGGACACGTCGACCCTGTTCTCGGCATCATCGGGAGGCGGAAGCCACGCGCGGACGACCGTGTCGGTTTCGACATCCTCCCCGTCGAGGCGATCATGCTCGATAGCCCGAAACCCGGGCGCCGACCCGTCCTCTGCCGCGCCTTCCCACATCTCCATGCTCTTCACGGAGAACACCGCCCCGCCGCGGGGATCCGGCAGGATCGGCCAGGTGTGGGTGGTGGTGACCATCACGTTGCCCGTCCGGCGGGTGGTCGTCACCTCGCCCATGCGGACCATGCGCACGAACTCGCCGGAAGGATCGAAGAGCTGGTACGCCCTGTGTCCCGTGTCGCCCACGACAATCGTGCCGTCGCGGAGAACCGCGAAGTTGCCCGGCTCCCTGAACTCACCCGGCCCTTCCCCCTCGGACCCGAACTCGCGCACGAAGGCGCCCGAGCGGTCGAAGATCACGATGCGCAAGTCCGCATTGGTGAAGCCCGGCGCCCGGTCGAACACGTAGAGGTTGCCCCGAGCGTCAAACGCGATCTTCGGGACCGTCGCGAACATCTCCCAGGGCTGGCCGTCGAGCACCCCGACCCGGAATACCTCCTCAAAGGCGGGTTCCAGATGCCGGTCGCGGCCGGTGAGTTCGATGATTTCCTGGGCACCGGTCGGCGCGGCTGCGATGAGGGCGGCTGTGAGGTGAATCACGGGGCGGAAGCGCTTCATGTTTCGGTGCCTTCGGTTGGGTGGGACTGTCAAGATTGTCGGGCTGATCGCGGGCGGCAAGCAATCGGTGAAGCGGTTTGGCAAGTGGACTGTTCGGTTCGGCTCGACGCACAGAGCGTTCGCATGACATGACGTCCTCAGTCGCCCGCGGCTACCTTGTCGCGCACCATGACACCCGCCGACCGTCCGCGCCCGCGCCGCACCGTTCTTCTGATCGCGTCCCTCGCGCTCCTGGTTGCTCTCATCGTCATCTGGCGATCGAGCAGTCCCTCCACTCCGGCTTCCACCGCCGAAGGGACGCCGACGCTGGATCCGGACGCGTGGCCCGCAATCCACGCGGAGCTTGTTGCGTCGACCGAACTCATCTGGGATCCGCGCACGGACTGGGACCCGGGGGCGGACGTCGTCATCTCGGCGGAAGGGGACCTGTTCGTGTCACAAGTGAGGGACTGGAACATCGTGGTCATCGACGAGACCGGCGATGTTGTCCGTACGATCGGTCGCCAGGGCGAGGGCCCGGGCGACTTCAAGTTACTCTCCGCCATCTGGTTTCAGGGCGACACGCGTCACAAGCGACAGGCAGCTGTTCCGTGTCAGCTATTTCGACACCGATGGGCGATTCCTCGACTCCCGCAGGCGGACTGCCGACGTTGCACCAGACCCCGCGGACTACGCCGACTACCGGGTGCTCTTTCTCCCGGGGGCACCGCCGTCCACAATCCTGACGAACGGGCTGGCACTGGTGGCGCCTAACCATGCCTTGCAGCCGCTTGAGAATCGCCCGGCGGCCGGCGCGCAATACAGCGGCTACCGCATCCCGCTGCTCACGATGGATGAAGACGGGGAAACCGTCGACACCCTGGCCTGGGAGGAACAATTCTGGACGGTATTCGGCATGGCTCGCGGTGCCCAGGTATTCGGAATCGCGGTGCCGTTTCAGCGAAGAACCCACACCGCCGCCATGCCGAGCGGAGGCGGGGTAGTCCTCGTGCGCGAAGAGGACCCGGCGGGCCCGGCGGTGCTCGTCACGCGCATCGGTCCCACCGCCGACACGGTCTTCGCGCGCACGTACCCCTATACCCCGACGCCGCATACGGACGCCCTGGTTCGCCGGGCGTTGCGCGAAGCCCCGGTCTTCAGGACTCCCGGGGGGGCACCCGCGACCGAGGACGACCGCGCACCGGACGGCGCCGAATTCGAAGGCCCGCTGCGCCGTTCGGGGGTGATTCCGGCGAACCTTCCCGGCGTCACCGGCCTCGCGGTGGGTCAGGACGACTCGATCTGGCTGCGCCGGGAGGAGCGGGAGGGCGACTCTGTTGACTGGACCGTCCTCGACGGGATGGGCCAGGTTCTGGGGGTGGTCACCCTGCCGCGGGCCCAGGAGGTCGTTGCCGCACGGGGGACGGTGATGGCCGCCGTGGAGGAAGATGAACTGGGCCGGGTTACGCTGGTTCGCTACCGGGTGGGGTGGTGAATTGGCGGATTCGCTAATCTTGCTATAACAGCGCTTCCAGCGCCTCGCCTGATGTGATCGCAGGGATCGGGGAGTGCTTGAAATCCCGCGCGTTCCTCGTGACGACATAACGGGCCCCGCAGGCCCGGGCGGCGGCGACCTGCATCGCGTCCTCGAAGTCGGCCATTCGCAGCCGGGCGGCATAGCTGACCGCGTTCGTGCCGCATTCCGCGACAGCCACGAAGCGAATCAGCTCGGTGATGAAGGCACGTGCATCCGCACCACCTCGCGCGGGCGCGACGAGGTAGTAGAAATCCGACAGGGTGTGCCATGCCACAAACGCGCGCTGTGGCCCCGTCTGCAGGCGATCGATCAGCTCGGAAGCCGGGTCGGAGAACGGCTGGCGGTCGAGGGCCACGTCGATGAGGACATCCGTATCGATCAGGATCAAAGGTACTTCCGGGCCAAGGCGTCGTACCGGGGATCATCATGGTTCGCGGGCCGGAACCGCCCTCTCCACCGCGCTGCGAAGGACGGTTCGCCGACGGAAGCCTCCTCCCTCAGAGCACGCTCGATCAACGCCGACAGCGACACGCCCCGCGATCGTGCAAATCGCTTCGCGGCAACGACAACCTCGGGATCCACCGTGATTGTGAGCTTCTGTTTCATGGCTGAGCTCGATTGGAAGGAAGAGATACGTA
>JAPOOQ010000118.1 GCA_026713345.1 Gemmatimonadota bacterium
CGGGCCGACAGGAAACGAGCCGCAAGCCCAACGGATCGGAAATAGTGCCGATACGGAGACTCCTCTCCAGCTCCATGTGGCGCCAGCGAGCCATGTGAAGGGCGGACACCGCCGCCCTCAACGGTCAGAATCCATGGGAAGCGCGATACTGGCCCGCGCGCCCCGGCCATCAGCCTGGTTCTCAAGCAGCAGAGTGCCCCCGTGGCTCTCGGCGATCTGCCGTGACAATACGAGGCCAATCCCCGAGCCCCCGGACTTCGTGGTAAAAAAGGGCACGAACAGGTTGCTGGTGTCGCCAAGCCCGGGCCCCTCGTCTTCGACCAGGACTTCCACCTTGTCGGCATGAACGTCCCATCCGAGCCGGATCCGTGCGCCTTCAGCCTCAAGTGTGGCGTCGGCCGCGTTCCTTACAAGGTTGATGAGGGCTTGCTGGAGCTGATCGGCATCCGCGAGACAGGTAGCCGCGGGGCCCGCCACCACCTCCACTGGCACACGCGTCTCCAGGTCGGCAACCATCCGTACGACACTGCCGATCGAGACTGGGGCAAGCCTGGGTGCTGGCAGCCGGGCGAGTTTCGCATAGGAAGCCATGAACCGCCCCAGAGTCTCGGCCCGTGACGATATCACTGCCAGGCCACGCTCCACATCTTCCCTGGTCTCGGCGCGAAGCCGGCTGCGACTCAAGAGACTGTGGAGGCTGCCCGAGATCGACTTGATGGGGGCGAGTGAATTGTTGATTTCGTGGGACAGCACCCGGATGATTCGTTTCCAGGCGTTGCGTTCCTCTTCATGCAGCGCCCGGCTCAGATCCGAAAGCGCGATCAACCTGAGCGGATACCCCTCTTGGCGGACGACGCTGCGTCGGAGCTCCCAACGGCCCGACCCACCTGGAAACGAAAGCTCCACAGTGCGCGGAGTAGTCCCGGTCAGCAGGCCGGAGAGACGCAGGTCCTCGGCCGTCTTGCCTATTAGCGGGTTCGCTGGTTGCCCGAGCAGTCTCTCTCCAGCGCGATTGACGAGGCGCAGCACCCTCTGCGGGTCGAAGGCCAGCACCACGATGTCGATTTCTTCCAAGACCTTGCGCAGTGTCTCCGTGGCCTCCACGGCTCCGAGCCTCTGCTCCCTCAGGATCTCCTCCAGAGAGTTGAGCTCCAGATAGGCCAGCGAAAGCGAATCGCGGGCGTCGCCCACTCTGGCCTTGATCGAGAAGTCGCCCTCACGCAGGGCCGCGAGCATGTTGGCGATGATCTCGAACGGACGGACGGCTTGGTTCTTTGCAGCGGCACTGAGCCCGAGCCATCCGGCGACCAACAGCAGCGACAACGGCCACCGGACAACAGGGTCGAGGTCGCTCAGCCACAGCAACCAGAGTGCCGCGATGACGCCGGGAAGCCCCGCCAGCACGGTGAGGAGGAGAACCCGCTTGTCATGCCGCGCAACCGGCAATCTAAGCCTCATCCTGGCTCTTGACCTCCCGCTTCCCCTCATTGCGACCTTCCCGAAGCGCCGTGCTGGATCAACTCAATCGCACGACGCCGGACCGTCGTCAGCGTTGGCGTCACGATGGCAGCGCCTGCGGCAAGCGCGACAGCCCCGAAAACGATGAGCGCGGCTTCCAATCCCGGTGCCTCCCCCCCTGGGAGTGCAACCCGAGCGACCCGGACCGCTACCAGCCCACCGGCCAACCCGAAGGGAAGTCCTGCGATCAAACACATCGCACCTCGTCGGGAGAGGAACCAAATGAGGTTGAGCGGGCCGGCGCCCAGTGCCGAGCGAACGCCCGCTTCACGCGCCTGCGCAGCCACGAATCTGGCAGTTGTAGCGTAGACACCCGACAGGGCGAGCCCCATTGCCAAGAGACCAAGGATGGTAGCAACCCAGGTGCCGGCTGCCCACGGTCGCTTGAGTTCGGCGAGCCGGAGCTCAAGTGAAGACAGGCCGGCGGATGCGATTCCGGGATCAAGGCCGTTGATCGCGCTCTTGAGATCTGACGCGATCTCGTCAACCGGGCCTTCACCCTGAGCCAGCACATAGAGATGAGGCAGCACTTGACCGTCGATCTGTCCGTAGGGGACATACACCGCGGGCGCGACCGGCCCGGCTAGGCCACCCTGGGCAACCCCGTCGACGACTCCAACGATGCGGCGCGGTTGGCCGGGCCACGGTGTCAGGACCAGGTCCCGCCCGACAGCCTCCTGATCACTGAACAGCACCCGTCTGAGTTCCCGGCTGATCACCGCGACTGGAGGGGCTGCGGGGTCGTCCAGGCCGTCGAATCCCTGGCCCTCGACGAAATCGATGGAGAGCGTCCGGAAATACGATCCGGCGATAGCGTTGAAGGTGACCGCGATGTCGCCGGATTCGGTGCCCGTACCAGGGTCAGGTGGGAGCACATAGGTGCCGCCCACCCTGTCGATGATCGGAAGCCTGATGGTGGCACCGGCCGACGACACCCGACGCGATGCGTCGACTCGGTCCAGCACCGACTGGAGGAACGCACTTCGGTCCGCGACGGTGGCATACCGATCGAAGGGCAGCGTAAACTCGGCCACCGCAACGCCCTCAGGCTCGAAGCCCCGATCGGTCGATCGTAGCTCCACGTATTCTCCTGTCAGGACCCACGATGCCGTTCCGATCACGATCGCAAGTGCCACCTGGGCGGATACGAAGACGGTGTGCGCCCGACCCCGGCTCCCGATTCGGCCCGCCGTCCCGAGACCTCTCAGCCGAGCCGCGAGATCTAGCCCAGCAGCTCGCCGGGCGGGCCACACGACCGTCAGCACGCCCGTGCCCATCGCCACGAGAAGACAGAAAACGAGCGACCGCAGGTCCAGACTGAACACCCAGAAGGAGCTGATCGACTCAGGCAGGAACAAATTGATGACGGAAAGACTCAGCGCACCCATCGCCAGTGCGGCGACACTGGCGCAAACCACGATGATGGCGACTTCTCCCATGAGCTGCGTCAGCAAGTCTCCCGGTGCCGCGCCATTGGCGGTGCGTATCACGAACTCCCTCTCTCGAATGACGGTGGCAACGAGTAGAAGCGAAGTCAGGTTCGCGCAGATGATCAGGACCACCAGCCCAGTCAGGACAAACAGCAAGGTGAGGCTTGAGCGGATGTCTCGGACGAGCCACTCCTTGATCGTAGACAGCGGGAAGGTCAGCCCCTCGTTCACCGCCGGGACGACACTCCTGTAGAGTGACGCCACGCCGTTCGCGTCCGCCTGTGCGTCCTCGAGCGAGCGGCCCGGCTCGACGCGTCCGATCACTCCAAGCCGGAAACTGCCCCAATCTTCGGACGCCTGTTCCCCGAACACCATTGGGACCCATACATCCGTTCGCATAGGGAAGTCGAACCCTGCCGACGCTATCCCCACGACCGTGACTCGTCGCCCCTCCAGGAAGATGGATCTACCGACAAGACTCGGGCGAGCACCGAACGCCTCCCTCCAGAGCCGTTCGCTGACGAATACAGCATTTCCGTGTTCCAGGATCCCAAACTCGGTGGGAGGAACGAGATCTTCCTCGGCCAGGGTCCTTCCCAAGCTCGGGTGAGTAGGGACGACCCGAAAAAAGCTGGGAGTTACCCGTGCAGCACGAACGAGACGTGGTTCCTCCCTTTCATCGATCATCGTGAGTTCGATGGGCTGAAACGCAGCCAAGGGCTTGAGGGTTCTCAGGCTCTGCTGCAGTGCCAGGTAGCCGGCCGGGGATACGGAGTTCAGCCCCGCACCTAGTCGCGGGTTACGCTGCGAGAGCATCATGATCCCCTCGGATTCGGGGATGGGAAGCGGAGCAATGAGGACCTGGTGGACGACGGAGAACAGGGCAGTGTTGAGGCCGACCCCCAAACCGAGGGTGGCCACCGCAAACAGGCTGAAGGCCGGGTGTCGTCGCAGCCGTCGCAGCCCGTCGCGCATCGTCCGCCTCAAGACGCTCTCAAAGCGCCGACCCGTTATCCGACGAGCCAGGTCCCTAGTCATCGTCCTGAGCCTTCATGCGCTGTAGCCGCCGGTAAAGGGCGCTGCGAGTGAGTCCAAGCGCCCGCGCCGCCTGAGTCACATTGCCATCGTGGCGGTCAAGTGCCTTCCGGATGAGGATCCGCTCGGCCTCCTCCAGCGTAACGTCGGTTAGAGCCAGCGAATCCCCTTCGCGTCCGCGGAGCTGCAGGTCGGCCACCCTTATGCGCGAGCCGCGTGCCATCAGCACCGCACGCTCCACCGCATGCTGGAGCTCACGCACGTTGCCTGGCCAAGCGTGCGCCGAAAGTGCCGCCTCGGCCTTCGCCGAAAAGGCGACGATGGCTCGCCCGTATCGGGCTGCTTGCCTCCCAAGAAAGTGCCGAGCGAGTAGCGGGATGTCTTTACGACGGTCCCGAAGTGGCGGAAGTTCTATCTCGACCGTGTTCAACCGGTACAGGAGGTCCTCGCGGAAGTCACCTCTTGCCACCGACTCGCCAAGGCTGGCATTGGTGGCGGAGATGACGCGCACATCCACGCGCCGAACCTTCGAAGAACCAACCCGCTGGATTTCCCCTGTCTCGAGCACTCGCAAGAACTTGGCCTGCTGCTGCAGCGATACGTTGGCGATCTCATCAAGAAACAGCGTCCCTTGGTGGGCGAGTTCGAAGCAGCCGACCCGCTCGGCCTTGGCGTCGGTGAAAGCGCCTTTGACATGCCCGAAGATCTCGCTCTCGAAAACCCCTTCGGCAAACCCTCCGGCGTTTACGGTGACCAGGTCGTACCCGGCTCGATTCGACACTGCATGCAACCATCGAGCAACCACCTCCTTACCGGTCCCATGCTCCCCGGTAATCAGCACGTTCGCGTCCGAGGGACCGATGCGCTCGATGATTTTCAGCACCGGTTGCATCGCTTTGGATTCGGCGATCAGTCTTGGCGCGCTCTCCCCTCGCAGCCGGATGTTCTCGGTCTCGAGACGCTGGGCACGCCGCAACGCCCGCGCGAGCTCCACCTGCGTCTTTATCATGGCGAGCAGCCGCTCATTGTCCCACGGCTTCTCGATGTAGTCGCGCGCTCCCAGGCGCATCGCCTCCACAGCTCCGCTCACACTTGCCCACGCGGTCATGGTGACCACGGGCAGAGTCTCGTCCAGTTGGCGCAGGTCGCCGAGCAGACCCAGCCCTTCCTTTCCGGAGGTGGTGTCGCGGGTGTAGTTCAGATCGAGCAGCACCAGATCGAAATCGCCCTTCTCGACTGCGCGCCGCACCGCATCTGGCGACGTGACAGCCTTAGTCTCGAAGCCCTCGCCCTTCAACAGCAGTCGGAGAGCTTCAAGAATGTCCGTCTGGTCATCTGCGATCAGAATTCGAGCTGCCATAAGGTTGCCTTGCCTCAGGTCAGGATCGACCTAATCCAGCGCTTGCTGCTGCGCTTGGTCTTCACTGACGACCTGCCCGTCAAAGAGGTGGACGGTCCTGTCGGCCATGTGCGAGTATCGCGGATCGTGCGTCACCATGCAGATCGTTGCGCCATCGTCGTGCAACTCCTTGAGCAACCCCATCACTGCGCTTCCGTTCCGGGAGTCGAGGTTCCCCGTCGGCTCATCCGCCAGCAGGATGAGCGGCTTGCCGACGATCGCGCGCGCAACTGCCACACGCTGCTGCTGGCCACCCGACAACTGGTTCGGGTAGTGCCGCGTGCGGTGAGCAAGCCCCACTCGCTCGAGTGATGCCTGCACGCGCTCCTTTCGTTCCGCGGCCCCCGTCCCGCGATACGTGAGCGGCAATTCGACATTCTCGTACACCGTAAGGTCGCCAATGAGGTTGAACGCCTGGAAGATGAAGCCGATCGCCTGATTGCGGACTCGGGCCCGCAGGCCCGCATCCAGGCTCTCAGCCGACGTACCGTCGAGCATGTATTGCCCGCTCGTGGGGCTGTCCAGCAGTCCCAGAATCGACAGGAGCGTCGTCTTGCCGCAACCCGATGGACCCGCAATCGACACGTACTCGCCGCTCCGTATCGACAGATTGATGTTGAACAGCGCGTGCGTCTCCACCTCTTCGGCCAGAAAGACCTTGCCCACGCCGTCCAATCGGATGATCGCTTGATCGGTCATCATCGTGCTCCTTAGCGACTCCTTAGCCTTACCCGGTCGAATCCATCCCACTGGGACATGTCCGACAGAATCACGACATCGCCTGGGCGCAGTCCCTCGCGCACCTCGACGTCGTTCACCGAACTCGCGCCGAGGCGGACTGTGACTCGCTCGGCAAACCGCCCGTCCTCGACCACTTTGAAGAGGCTCATCTGCTGGTTGGCTCCCCCAAATGTTGGACGGCCCATGTGGATCACATCGTCGAGGCGCTCGACGATGACGTTGCCGTCAACGCTGAGATCGGGGCGGGCCGACGGCGGCAGGTCCGGCGGAAGTGCGACATCAATCGTCACGCTTCCACTGCGGACCGCCGGATCGATACGCACGACCCGCCCCTGAATCGTGTCCGTCCGGGTGTCGATCATCGCCACCTGCCCGACGACGATTTCCTGGGCTTGCGTCTGCGGTATGCGGATTTCCGCCTTCAGGCGGCCCGGAACCACGACTCGTGAAAGGGCCTGCCCCGACTGCACCCATTGTCCCTCCTGGAGCGGAATGTCAAGCGGCGCCAACACGCCGCTCACCGGCGCGGTCACGTGCATCGATTGGATTCGATCCAGGCTGAACTGAACCAGATCGGCGAGGCGCGTGATCTGTTCCTCTCGAGCGCTGACTTGCTCCTGTGACGTGCCCAGGATCACGTCAAGGCGCTCTTCCTCGGTTTCCAGACGCAGCCGGAGGGCTTCCACCGATTCGCGTGCCCGGTCCAGGTCAGCCTGCGCGACGAGATCCGGACTTGCTTTGAAGAGCTGTTGATTGATCCGATGGATTCGCTCCGCCTCGAGGTAGTCTGCGCGGACGGTTGCTGTTGTGGCACGCTGTTGAAGCTCCTGCAGCTTGAGGTTGGTTCGCAGTTGTACGACGTTCACGTGGGCCTCCGACAGATGCTGCTGGGCCTGCAACAGTTGCATATCCACATCCGGATTACTCAGGCGCATGATGACATCGCCGGCCGAGACGTGGGCACCGGGCAACGACAGGATCTGCTCGATGCGCCCAGCGGTCAACGCGGTGATCCAGCGCATCTGCTCCGGCACAAGGGTGCCCGGGCCACGTACCTTTCGGATCAAGGTCCCGTGCGCGACCGTGTCGCTCCAGACCATGGCGGTATCCATGGTCGGGGCTCCCGATGGAAGCAGTTGCCATCCGAAGACGGCAATGGCGAGCGTGACAATGCCTGTGGCACCCCACGCCAACCTCTTGTTCCGCTTCTCAGAGCGGGTGTCGCGAATGATGTCCAAGCGTCGCTCCTTCGGGTTCTCCCCCCGTGGTCAGGACAACCGCATCCGACTCTCCCCTGACCGTGCTTGATGGTGAAGTTAGGAAATCTTCGTGCCAAGACGCTGCGATATTCCGTATTGCAATGTATGGCAACGTGTTAGAGGCCATGACAACAGATGAAGGACCAAGACGGGCGTGGCCGATAATGGGACCGCTCGTTTCGATATCGAACACAGTTCGGCGGATTGCTCGGCGCGTAAACGGGTGACTGGTGAGCTATCTGGATTGCCACCCCGAGAAGGTGGGCCGCGCGGTCGTCCGCTCCCTTCTCAGACAGAGCGTGGCCGCCGAGGCGATCATGTCGCGGCCATGCGAGATGTTCACCCCTTCAGGAGCCGGGCAACGCGATCCTGTAGCGAACCACCCGATGTACATCCAGCTCGCCCTGCTCAACCGCCCAGACGAAGGAACGACCGAAAACGGGAGGAGCCGAAAGGCTGAATCGTTCGGGCGGAACCACGGCCCCGAGGTACGTTCCGTCGGCTTCGAACACATCGTAGCGGAGCGGCTCGACCCACGTATACGGAGGGGACTCCGGATTGCCCGGGTCGTGATCCTCGTTCGCGACCTGTTGCGCCTCCGTCCAGAGACTCACCCAGATCCGGCCATCGCTGCCGGCGCGAAGGCCCCTGAAGGGCGGCTTGTGATCCGGAATGGCGGGACCGTCCCAGTTCAGCCTGCGTCCCACCGGCGCATCCGGTTCAGAATCCCCTGCTCATGGCGGTTCCGTTCATCGTCCGACACCGCCACCGGTGTATGGTTTCTCTCGATGCGCAGCACGCCACCGTCCTGCTCGAGGTTGATCCGGTACGCCGTGGACAGTGCCGACAGGAATTGGCCGGTCGGGTGGACCGTCCAGTACCAATCCGGGCTGAACGGAACGGTCGCGCCGACGGACATCCACCGGTCTCCCCTCTCGACCCGGGCGTTCATGTAATATTGGTCGTCGTCGAAGTCGGCAGGGGCAACAGGAGCCGAGATCGTGTCGATTTGCTTGCCCTCGGAGTCCATGACGATGAAGCGTTGCTCTTCTTCGGTGATGTCCACATAGATTCGGCCCTGATCATCCCGGTACAGCGGGGTATTCGCGAACGCCGTCCCCTGCCCAGCGTCTTGACGTAGGTGCCCTCCGAATCGAAGACGCGAACGTGCCGGGCCTGTCTATCCAGCACGTACACGTTGTGGTCGTCATCGACGGCGATCGCGCTTACCGAACCGAAGAGGCACTCCTCCGCGCCGTCCAGCTCGCCGATCGAGACTTCCGGCACGAGTTTGGCGTCCCCGCCCCAGACGCTTCCGCTCACGGTCCTGACCACGGTCGTGTCGCCGATGGTCTCGGTCTCGACGACGGTCTCGGTCGTGTTCCGCGAGTCGGAGATGGGCCCGCAGGCGAGGGGGAGGGAGGCTACCGTCAAAAGAGCGGCTATCCTGCAAGTCGGTGTTGTCATGAGGGGGACTCCGGGCGGGAGTGGGAGCCCACGGTCGTTCGCGGTTCATCGCAAGATAGGTCTCGACGGAGCGCTCTGCCAGCCAGGCGTCACCGGGCGATCGGGCAGGTCTCCGATGTCGTACCAGTCGAAGGCCCTGAGCCGGTCCCTGACCCTTCACCGACCACGCGTATTCGGCATTTTCGGACACGTCTGGGTAGGATCCATTCATGCGTGTCGCGCTGCGTGGCGACCGGAGTAGCCGGTTGGCAGCGGCACGCCGGACGGGGGTTCTAGGGGGGGTGGAGCCTCCCCTTGCCAGCCGCGAATGACATCGCGATCGTCGGCCTCACGGGCGGTGGCGACGACCGGGCACCCCGTCACTCTTCGGTGACGGCGCGCTCGCTGCCGAGCACCGCTTTCAATGAAGACCAGAGTGTTGATGGACAGTGAATTAGGCCCTATCGTAGTCCCTCGCTCGACGAGCGGTCCAACAACGGTCGCAGGGGGGATGCCCTCCTGCGACCCCATCCTGACAGTAGGAAGTATCATGAGGAAGTTCTCCCTAGTCGTCCTCAGCACCGCGGGCCTGCTACTCACCGCAGCCGTTGCCGTGGCCATCATGCTTGCGCCACCGGCGGCCGCGCAGCAGGTAGTGGAACTCGATTTTGCGAATGGCCGAACGATCATCAGCGATGAATGGCAACGTGAAATGCATTCCGACGTCATGGCTGTGGATTGGGAGCGGAGCATTCTCTACGTCCGAGACGCCGAAGAGCCGGAGGGCATCATGGCCTTCTCGCTCGAGACCGGCGAATGGCTTCGGACGCTCTTGACGCCAATAGGAGAAGGTCCACACGAGTTCCCCAACGGCGCACGTGCCGTGGACGTCGCACCTCACGGGGGCATCTACGCCTCCGGCTTCATCAAGGTGGTCGAATTCGACAGAGCGGACACGCCGATCAACTCTTGGCGACCGGTCGCACCGACAACGTGGTCAGTATGCGACTTCGGTGGGCAGCCGGCGGTGCCAACCCAAGGGGGGGTGGTTAGGCGTAGGGCCGACGGTAATAGCGAGGAAATCGGTCCTGTTCGTGCGAGGGGCGTGAGAATTACGGCTTCCCGTGACGTATTCGACGCTGTATCCTGGCGGGTTTTGTGGTCCCGGCTAGCCTGCACGGACGATCAAGCATATGTCGTAGTACACAGCGAACGAGGAGCCGATTCGGTCTTCGTGTACAACAGGGATGGCAGTGCGCACGCATTGCCGCTCCCAACCGAAGGAATCAGGGGGATGACGGAATGTCGACCAATGCGGGCCATCCACTACCGTCCGGGAGTCAACACGTGCCCTGTCGGGCTTTCCAACCTTTACCCATCCTTTGACGACCGGGGTAACCTGGTGCTGCTTGGCTTCGACAATAAGGTCCACGGCGTCATCATCAATCCGGAGACCGGCTGCCACGCGCTAATACAGAACACGACGCGACTCTACAATATCCCAGCCCGGGTCTACGCTGACAGTGCATTGGTGTTCCACATGGGAACCGTGGAGGTGGAGCACGACGGCAAGATTGTTGAGGCATTTCGAGACGCCGCCCACGGTGTCTCCATGGTCCCCTTTCGCCGAATCTCCGGCCAGCCCTGTCCTGGGATGCTGCCGTCCGTCAATTGGGGGTAGAGCTCCAGGCCGTGGACCACTGCGCCTCGGATGTCGTCGGCTGGCACGTTGCGAAGAAGGGCGACCGCTGGGCGGCGCTGGAAGCCGGTCCGCCAGTGCAGCGTCCGGGCCCACAAGGGCGGCTTCGACAAGGCCATCGCCCTGGGCCTCGGTCTGCGGCACGACTGGGGCTCGCAGTACCGGGCAAGGCAGTTCCAGGCCGAGATCAAATGGCTCGGCATCCGCTCCACGCCCGCCTACGTGGGCGAGCCGGAGTGCAACGGCGTCGCAGAGCGCTTCATCCGCACGCTCAAGGAGGAGTGCATCTATCTGCACGACTTCGAGACCCTCGAGGAGGCCAGAGAGGTGATCGGGGCCTTCATCAAGCGCTACAACAACAGCTGGCTTCTCCAGCGCCACGGGTACATGACCCCGGCCCGTGCCCGCGAGAAGCTCAGCCGGAGGGCGGCATGATGTTTAAGCCGTCCCCTCCTCCAGAAGAACCGTATGTGGACGCCCCCGGGTGGGCAAGCAAGGACTCTGAGACGAGTTGGTGGCAGTCTGGTCAGGTACTGTCGTATGTTCGGCCTCTTGATGCGACCCTTATTGGCCGCGGGCCCGTATGGTGTTCGTGAGATCAGATCCAAATCGGAACCACGGGCTTCTGAGGCCCTCGGTTTTCCTACTGGTTTTTCTGATCCCGTCTCGCTGACTGTTTGCCCTTACCCCGTTCTTGCGTCCTGCTGCCACCTCTCCCGGGCAGCTCCTTTGCTCTCGTTTCTCTCCTTTCGCCGTCCGCTCAGGCGGCAGCGCGAACCCGGTAGGTCTCCTTCCTTGTGGCCAGCGCCCAGACCCTCCGCGCCATCCGGTTGGCGAGGGCCACCGCGACCACCTTCTTCGGCCGCCATGGCTCCTGTGATCAGGAGCCGTCTGAGATCCCGCTGGCCCAGCGGATCGCCACTGGCGCGAATCACGGCAGGGAATCGTCTAAAGTCTTACAGGACTGCACGATCTGCGTTTTCTGTCGTTGAACTGGATCTTGCTGGACCGTGCCGCGAGAGCGGGAAAAACCGGGTTGAATGGCGGGAAGGTCCCGGGGTGGTTCACCGGTCCCTCCCGGCATCGCAAAGGCGCCCACCAAGCTCTCGGCGTCCGGGCCCCGGGGACATTTCGGGTACTATACG
>JAPOOQ010000119.1 GCA_026713345.1 Gemmatimonadota bacterium
GGGGGGGGGGGGGGGGGGGGGGGGGGGGGGGGGGGGGGGGGGGGGGGGGGGGGGGGGGGGGGGGGGGGGGGTTCGACCGGCTGGCGGGCCGTGGCTGTGGAGTAGTGCCGCCAGCCGTCCGATCCGTCCCAGCGGAGGCGCAGGGTGAGGTCGCCGAGGTGGAAGTACCCGTCCGACGCGCGGCGTTCGAGCCAGTCGGCCGGGGTGAAGTCGAACTCGCTGGCGTCGTCGGACCGCGGGATGCCATCGAACTGCTGCCAGCCCTCGGGCCGGAGCGCCGCCACGGTCTGCGAGGCGCGGACGAGGTCGAGACGCATTGCGCCCGCGTCCATGCTCTGCATCCCCTGATCGAGCCCGAGGGTGGGGATGGTGTCCGCTGGACGGCGACCTTCCTGGGCCGAAGCGTCCTGGTGCACGACGCCTGTGGCTAGCGCGAGCAGCAAGACTGCCGAACGGGTGCGGCAGGTCAGCCGAGATGTAAGGCAAGCTTTACCAAATGTCATGTTTACCATCCGGGCATCCGTGGGTTGGGGTCCGGGCCAACGCACGCGAACGCTAACGGGTATCAGAGTGCGTGCATCGTGCGTGTGTCAAGCACCGAGGAGCCCGCGGCACAGGGTTCCGGAGGCTGACGCGATCGTAAGCACCGATGGCGAGGGCGGCTTCAGCGTGCGGCGAAGCGCCCCCTTCACTCCTGCCCGTAGTACGCATCCCCACCGTGCTTGCGAAGGAAGTGCTTGTCGACGAGGTGCGGGGCGGGACGGGGAGCGTCGGGCGCGATGGAGAGGATCGTGCACTCCATTCCGGCGAGGAGTTCCAGCATCTCGGAGCGGGCCACGGCCTCGTGGCCATCCGCACCCCAGGTGAACGGCCCGTGATTGGCGACCAGGACAGCCGCCACCTCATCGGGCGAGATGCCGCCATCCGCGAACGCCTCCACGATGACGAGCCCGGTGTTGCGCTCGTACTCGCCCTCGATCTCGGCTTCGGTAAGCTCGCGCGTGACGGGCACATCGCCCCGGAAGTAGTCAGCGTGGGTGGTGCCCATGCAGCGGACGGGGAGCCGCGCCTGCGCGAGGGTGGTCGCGAACTCGGAGTGCGTGTGTGCGATGCCGCCGCAGGGGAAGGCGCGGTAGAGCTCGTGGTGCGTGGGGGTGTCGGAGGACGGTCGCAGATCCCCCCCGGCCACCTCGCCGGTCTCCAGCGCAACCAGCACCATGTGGTCCGGGGTGAGTTCGGCGTAGGGTACGCCGCTCGGCTTGATCGCGAAGAGGCCGGCGTCGCGGTCGGCGCCCGACACGTTGCCGAAGGTGCCGGTAACGAGGCCGCTGTCGGCGAGCTCGAGGTTCGCCGCCCAGATCGACTCCCTGAGTGCTCGGGCCCGGGGGCTCATGGCTTGCCCGTCCTGTCGCGAAGCGCCAGCAGCCGCTTCATCAGCGACGGGAAGTCGGCCTCGGCGCCCGGCACGCCGCCGAAGGAGTCGTGCAACTCCCGGTACATGGGGAAAAGCTCGTCGTAGACGGCTTGCGCGCGCGGATCCGGGTTGAAGCGCTCGTCGCGTAGCGTGGTCATCCGTGCCTGGGCCTCCTCGAACGTCGAATAGCCACCGGCTCCATCCCCCGCCGCGACTGCCGCCGAGATCGCCGCGCCGAGCGCCGGGGTCTGGGACGAGCCGGCAAGCAGCATCGGACGCCCCAGCACGTCCGCGTAGATCTGCATGAAGAGGTCGTTCTTCGCCGCGATTCCCCCGCAGCACACGATCCGGTCGATGGGGACGCCGCACTTGGCGAGCCGCTCGACGATCACGCGCGCGCCGAAGGCGGTCGACTCGATCAGCGCACGGTAGACCTCGGCGCGGTTCGTGTGCAACGTCTGCCCCAGGATCAGCCCGGTGAGGCGGGGGTCCACCAGCACCGTGCGGTTCCCGTTGTTCCAGTCGAGGGCGAGGAGCCCGGACGCGCCGGGACGCAGGCGCGCCGCCTCGTCCGAGAGCCGGCCGTGCAGGGTGTCATCGCCGTCGCACACCGAGTCCACCCACCAATGCAGCAGGTCGCCGACCGCCGACTGGCCAGCCTCGATCCCGTAGTAGCCGGTCATCACCGAGCCGTCCACGATCCCGCAGATCCCGGGCACGTTCCCGATCGGTTCGCTCGTGGGGGCGACCGTGATGTCGCAGGTCGAGGTGCCGATGATCTTCACCAGCGTTCCTGGCGCGACCCCCGCCCCCACAGCCCCGTAGTGCGCGTCGAACCCGCCCATGGCCACCGGGATCCCGGCCCGGAGACCGAGCTGGTCCGCCCACTCCGGTGACAGCCTCCCGGCGGGCAGGTGCGGGGGATGCGCCTCGTCGTAGAGGCGGCCCCGCAGCGCGGCCAGGCGGGGATCGAGGCGCGCCAGGAACTCCTCCGAGGGGAGCCCGCCCCACTCGCGCGAGTACATCGCCTTGTGCCCCGCGGCGCACACGCACCGAAAAATGGTGCGCGGGTCGGTGACCCCGGCGAGCACGGCCGGCACGAAGTCCGCCAGCTCCACCCAGGTGGCGGCCGCGTCAAAGACGTCCGGCGCAACGTTCAAGCAGTGCCAGACCTTCGACCAGAACCACTCGGAGGAATAGGTGCCGCCGATGGGGGCGAGGTACTCGGGGGCGTGCTCTTGCGCGATTTCGGTGATGGTCGCGGCTTCCTCGGCCGCGGTGTGGTCCTTCCACAGCCATGCGTGAGCGGCGGGGTTGGCGAGCCACTTCGGGTCGAAGGCGAGCGGGCGGCAGCGCGCGTCGACCGGAATCGGCGTGGAGCCGGTGGTGTCGACCCCGATGGCGATGACCTGATCGCGGGAGAAGGGGGCATCCTCCGTGGAGCCGCTGCCGCTTTCCGCGGACCCGCTGCGCCTGCTTGAATCGCCGCCCTCCGCTTCGGCCAATGCGCCCGCCGTCGCCACCCGCAGCCCTTCCACATAGTCAGCCGGGTTCTGCCGCGCGAGATGAGGGTCCCCCGCGTCCAGGATCACCCCGCGCTCGCCGGACGGGTAGTCGCAGACGTGCGTCCCCACGCTGCGCCCATCCGCACACGAAACCACGGCCGCCCGCACCGAATTCGTGCCGTAGTCGAGGCCGATGACGTACGTGGGCTTCATTGGCGCATCGCCCCTCACCCCCGGAAGTACAGATACGCCAGCAGAATCATCACCAGAACCACCGCCGACCCAATCACGTCCCGCCGGTCCCAGCTCCTCCGCGACGCCACCCGGTGCTCGTCGGTCACCGTAGCATACGTCAGCCCCGAAATCCGCCCGTATGACGGCGCCTCGGTCAGGTAGCTCACCACCACCATCACCACCACCGAGACCGCGAAGATGAAGAGGCTGTAGTACTGAAAGTACACGTTGTTGACGATCCACAGGAACGAGCCCGGGGCGTAGCCGGCTTCGAAGCCCGCCATCCCCATCGAGACCGGGGTGTCGACCGCCAGGCGGAAGACCCCCAGCACGAAGCCGACGACGAGCGCGGCCAGGCATCCCTTCGCGTTCAGGCGCTTCATGAAGACGCCGAGGAAGAAGACCGTGAAGATCGGCGGCGCAAGGTAACCCTGCACGCCCTGCAGGTACTGATAGAGGCCGCGCGATCCCTGGATCACCGGGATCCAGAGGAGCCCGATCACGACCATCGTCGCGGTGGCCATGCGTCCCACCCACACCAGCCGCTGTTTCGACGCATCCGGCCGCCATTTCTGGTACAGGTCCATCGTGAAGAGGGTGGACGATGCGTTGAACACGCCGGCCAGCGAGCTCATCAGCGCGGCGAGCAGCCCCGCCACCACCAGCCCCCGCACCCCGACCGGCAGGATGCTCGTCACGAGGAGCGGGAAGGCGGCCTGCGCGGTGCCGGGGATCACGTTCCCGTCCGCGTCCACCATCTGGCTCAGCGCCGCGTACTCGCCGGTGCGGGCGAGCGCCAGCGCGATCATCCCCGGGATGATGAAGATGAAGACCGGCAGCAACTTGAGCATCCCGGCGAAGATGCTCCCGCGGCGGGCCTCCGTCTCGTTCCGCGCGCCCAGCGCCCGCTGCACGATGTACTGGTCGGTGCACCAGTACCACAGCCCGATGATCGGCGCGCACAGGAGCATCCCCGGCCAGGGGAAGTTCCCGTTGAAGTACCACGCGATCCGGTTCGGCTCCATCACCGGTGCCCACGTCCCGTCCATCCCCTCGGGAATGATCGGCTTCCACAGGTTGAACATATCCGGATCGAGCGCCTCCCTCAGTCCCCCCCAGCCCCCCAGCGCGGACAGCCCGAACCACGTCAGCAGCCCCGACCCCAGCACCAGCACCAGCGTCTGCAGCGCCTCGGTGTATGCGACCGCGCGCATCCCCCCCGCGACCGTGTAGATCCCCGTGAGCACGATCACCACGAGCGATCCCACCCAGAAGCTGTTCAGCACCCACGGACCGAGCTGCAGCTGCACGTCCGGCAGCAGCGTCGCGAAGACCACCCCGCCCGCGAAGATCCCCACCGCGATCTTGGTCAGCACGTAGCTCACCAGCGAGATCAGCGAGAGCACCCACCGCGCGGCCGGCGAGAAGCGCCGCTCCAGGAACTCGGGCATCGTGTAGACGCGCGAGCGCATGAAGAAGGGGACGAACACCCAGGCCAGGATCAGCAGGCACCACGCGTGCAGTTCGTAGTGCGCCAGCGCGACCCCGTCCGTCGCCCCCGACCCGGCCAGCCCCACCAGATGCTCGGAGCCAATGTTCGACGCGAAGATCGAGGCGCCGACGATGAACCAGCCCAGGTTGCGGTTGGCGAGGAAGTAGTCGTCGGGCGTGTCCTTGCGCCTGCGGAAGACCCAGCCCGCGAGTCCGCCCACCAGGCCGAGGTACGCGAGGATGATCAGCCAGTCGAGGGTCGCCATGGGACTACCCGCCCACGCCGAAGATCAGGACGGTGCGCGTGCTGTACTCCTCGCCGGGGCGGAGGACGGTGGATGGGAATCCGGGTTGATTGGGGGAGTCCGGATAGTGCTGCGTCTCCAGGCAGAAGCCACTCCGGTGTCCGTAGATGCGGCCGTCCTTCCCGGTGATCGTGCCGTCGAGAAAGTTGCCGGAATAGAACTGGATGCCGGGCTCCTCGGTGCGGATCTCGAGGGTGCGGCCGGTGAACGGCTCGTAGACGACCGCGGCGCGCTGCAGGCCGTCTGCGTCGGTGCGGTCGAGCACGTAGTTGTGGTCGTAGCCCAGGCCGGCGGCCAGCTGGGGGTGGTCGTCGTCGATGCGCGAGCCGATCGCCGTCGAGCTCAGGAAGTCGAAGGGCGTGCCCTCGACGGGCGCGAGTTCGCCGGTGGGGATGAGCGTCGTGTCGACGGGGGTGTAGCGGCTGGCGTCGATGGTGAGCTCGTGGCCGAGGATGTCGTCCGCGGCGGTCCCCGCGAGGTTGAAGTAGCTGTGTTGGGTGAGGTTGACCGGCGTCGCGCGGTCGGCGGTCGCGTGGTAGTCGAAGATCAGCTCGCCGGCGTCGGTGAGGGTGTAGGTGACACGGACCTCGAGCGTTCCGGGGTAGCCCTCTTCGCCGTCCGGGCTGGTGTAGGTGAAGACGACCCCGACCGCGTCGTCGCGCTCGAATGGCTCGCCCGTCCACACCACCTTGTCGAAGCCGATGTCGCCGCCGTGCAGATGATTCGCGCCGTTGTTGGTCGCGAGCGTGAAGGTCTCGCCGTCGAGGGTGAACTGCCCCCGCGCGATCCGGTTCCCGTACCGGCCGATGATCGAGCCGAAATAGGGCGAGCCCGCGTCGTAGGGCTCCAGCGAGTCGAAGCCGAGGACGATGTCGTCGAGGTTGCCGTCCCGGTCCGGGGTCTTGAGCGTGGTGATGATCCCGCCGTACGTGATGGCCCGCACCTCGATCCCGGCCGGGTTGGTCATGGTGAAGAGTGTGACGGCATCGCCGGCTGAGGTCGTGCCGAACGGGGCGGTGGCAATGCTGCGCATGGGGGTGGGGTCGGGGGGGGCGCACGCGGGGAGGAGGAGGGGGAGGGCGAAAATGGGGGCGAGCAGCCCGTGGACAGAACCCCCCGCGGCATTCGAGCGACGATGCATCCTCGTCGGACCGCTCCGCCCCCCCGGCCACACTGTAGTGTCTACGTTACCAATTGTCATGTTTTCTTTACGACCCTGGTTTGGTTTTGCCCACATAGTAGAGACGCCGCGCGCGGGAGGCCAGCATTGCGCGGGACGAGTGGAGGGGGCCGGCAAGTCCTCACCGCAACTCCCGCCGAAACCGCCTCAACTCCGTCTCCCCGTCAATAAACACGCACTCCACCCCCGCCATCGCCGCGAAGTCCTCCAGATGCTCGGCCGTCAGCGCGAGCGAGAACCCCGTGTGATGCGCGCCGCCCGCGTGGATCCACGCCGCCGCCGCGGTCTCCAGATCCGGACGCGGCTCCCATAGCGCTCGCGCTACGGGGAGTTTCGGCAGCGCGAGCGGCTCGATCACCTCCACCTCGCTGACCACCATCCGGAAACGGTCACCCATGTCGACCACGGTCACGTTTACGGCCGGCCCGGCGGCCGCATCGAACACGAGCCGGACGGGGTCCTCACGGCCCCCGATTCCGAGCGGGTGCACCTCGCACGACGGAGTGTTCGCTGCGATCGTCGGACAGATCTCCAGCATGTGAGCGCCCAGGACCGCCTGCCCCCCGGTCTCGAGGTGATAGGTGTAGTCCTCCATGAAGCTGGTGCCGCCCGGGAGACCGTGGGCCATCACCTTCATCGAGCGGACCAGCGCGGCGTGCTTCCAGTCCCCCTCGGCGCCGAATCCGTAGCCGTCGGCCATGAGGCGCTGCGCGGCGATACCGGGAAGCTGGCGGAGTCCGTGCAGGTTCTCGAAGGTGTCGGTGAAGGCGTGGAAGCCGCCGTCGGCCAGGAAGCGGCGCAGCCCCAGCTCGATCCGCGCGGCCTCGCGCAACGACGAATGCCTCGCGCCGCCCGGTAGCAGCCCCTCCATTATCGTGTACGAATCCGCGTACTCTTCGCACAGCGCGTCGACCGCGGCCTCTTCAGCGGCCTCGACGTGCGCCACCAGATCCCCGAGCCCGTACCCGTTGACCGCATACCCGAAACGCACCTCGGCCTCGACCTTGTCCCCCTCGGTCACGGCTACCTGCCGCATGTTGTCACCGATGCGCGCGATCCGCATCCCCTGGCTGTCATGCCACGCCGCCGACGCGCGCAGCCAGACCGCGACACGCTCCTGCACCATCGGCTCACGCCAGTGCCCTACAACGACCTTCCGCTCGATCGCCAGCCGCGAACAGATATAGCCGAACTCGCGCCCGCCGTGGGCCGACTGGTTCAGGTTCATGAAGTCCATGTCTATGGTGGACCAGGGGATGTCGCGTTCCATCTGCGTATGCAGGTGGCAAAGCGGCCGCCGCAGTCGGCTGAGTCCCCCGATCCACATCTTGCCGGGACTGAAGGTGTGCATCCACGCGATGACGCCGATGCAGTTCGGCGCGGCGTCCGCCTCACGCAACGCCGCCGAAATCTCGTCGGGCGTCGTCAGAACCCCCTTGAAGACGACCCGCACAGGCAGCGCGCCCGACCCGTTGAGGCCCGCCACCACCGCCTCCGAATTGGCCCGCACCCGCTCCAGCGCCTCCGGCCCGTAAAGGTGCTGGCTGCCGGTGAAGAACCAGGCCTCGAGCGGAGAGTAGTCGATCACGCGCCCGTGGCGGCGATGGCGATCACGCGTCCGGCGGAGTCATTACTCACCGCAACTCGTCCGCGCGCACCATCCGCAGCCCGAAGACGGTCGCGATCTGGCTCTCCGGCTTCGCCTGGATGCGCACGGTCATCTGCTCCTTGCCCGCGACCAGCCCCGCCGGAATCGGATACTCGACGTCGTAGAACCGCGGCGGCTCGCTGCGGTCGACCTCGGGTTCGGCCACCCTGGTCCCATCCACCAGGATCTCGAACGACGCCGGCGTCCCCCGTCGGTCATCGCTGTAGTACGTCGCGATGAGCGTCATGGGGTGGTCCGGCGCGACCGGGATGTCGAAGGAGAACCAGCCTCCGCCGCGCCGCCCCGGCCGGCCCAGCATGCGCTGCGTGACCGTTTCTTCGCTGCCCTGGTAGTTGAACGCGTCTTCGAAGACCCGCTCGCCAGGTTCCAGGTAGGCCACCGTCGCCCCCTCCAGCCTGCGCAGCCGCTCCGCTTCCGCGCCGTACTCGGCCCTCTGCGCCTCCCATTCGTTCGGCGCAAACAGGTCCCAGTACGTGGAGTAGATACGCCGGTGCAGTCGGAAGAACGGATAGAGGTCCACGTCCGTGGCCCGCCCGGCAGCATCCGGCTCGCGGCCGGCGCCATCCGTGCGAAAGTGGCCGGCCTCCCCGTCCACCGCCCGCACCCAGGACTCCACCGGCTCGTCAGCGGCGACGAAAACCGGAACCTTCGGTGGCTCCCGTCCGTCCGAACTCTCGGACTCACGCTCGCGCTCCGGGCCGAGATCGCCAGCCAGCACGATCGGCCCCCACATGATCGACGCCCGCTGCGGATTGTCCGGCAGCCCCTCCAGCCGGAGCGGCTTGGGCAGGTCCACCTCGACCACGTCGCCGCTCCGCCACGTCCGCGTCAGCTCCCGGAACGAACTGGCGTCGTGCTCGAACCGCCCATACTGGCTGCGGCCGGTAAACTCGAGGCCATCGGGCCGCGCGTCCGGTGCCGCCGTCTCGCCGTTGACCCTGACCGCGAAGCCGTCGCCCGCCCAGAAGGGTTGCCGCAGCACCAGCGTGAACTCGCGCGGCTGACGCGCCTCCACCCGAAGCGTCGCCGTCTCCCCCTCGGGGAACCCGGTCTCCATCTCCAGACGGACCCCGGCGTCCACCCACTCGGCCGTCGACGGCGCGTACAGGTTCACCCACAGCCGGTCCCCGTCCTCGTAGTAGAGCCCGTCGCCGTGAAGCGCGTGGCTTTCCATCCCCGACCCCACGCAGCAGGTGAAGCTGCGCTGCATGTCCTGGTACTCGCGCTGTACGCCGCGGCCCACCGGCACCATGTAGCAGGTTCGCCCGTCCTCCGGGTCGATCGACGACAGGATGTGGTTGAAGAGTGCGCGCTCGTGGAAATCGGCGTAGTGCGGGTCCGGCCGGAGCGAGAAAAGCTGCCGGGTGAGCTTGAGCATGTTGTAGATGTTGCACGTCTCGGCCGTGCGCCCGTCGATGCGGTCGCTGAGCTGGCCGGGCGGGCCGAAGTACTCGTCCTTGCCGTGGCCGCCGCTGGAGAAGGTGTGGTACTGGACGACGCGGTCCCAGAAGAAGCTCGCGCCCATGAGGTCGGCGGGGTTGCCGGTGAGAGCGAAGCGGTCGGCCGAGCCGATGAGCTTGGGCACGGCGGTGTTCCCGTGCTTGCCGGCGAGGATGTCCTGGTGCCTCTGCAGGGGCTCGATGAAGACGCGGTGCTCGAACTTGTACGAGAGGTCGAGCCAGCGCTCGTCGCCGGTGTCGGCGAAGAGGTCGACCATGATCTCGTTCATACCGCCGAACTCGGTGTTCATCATGTGCTGGAGCTGGGCGTCGGAGAGCCCGGAGAGGATCCCCTCGGCCCACTCCGCGAAGGCGATCTCCATATCGAGCGCCATCTCGTTGCCGGTGAAGCGATAGGCGTCGCGGAGGCCGCCGAAGGTCTTGTGCAGCGTGTACCAGGGCGCCCACTCGCCGTTCAGATCGAACGACGCCGAGCGGATCTCGCCGCGGGCCAGCTCGCCGAAGGCCTGCCGCAGGCCGGCCAGCGCGCTGAGGTAGCCGTCGCCGTGGGCGTCCTGCACCTCCTTGAGCTCGGTGACCAGGTAGTCGGCGCGGTCCTTGTAGCTCTCGTCGCCGGTCGCGGCCCACATGAGGCTCACCGCGGTGAGGTGGTGGCCCGCGATGTGGCCGGTCAGGTTGCGGCCGTCGCCGTCCCAGCCGCCGTACGGCTCGCCCTTCGGCGTGAGACCTGCCCGGTCGCGGTAGTACGCGAGCATGCGGTCGGGCTCCAGCTCGAGCAGGTAGCGGCCGTTGAGGTCCTGGGCGTGCTTGAGGGGACCGCCGGTGAGGCGGATGGTGCTCAGGGGCAGGGCGCGGGCCTTGATGAGCCCGGCCGCGGCAGCGAGGGCGGCGGCGCGAGTGCCTGAACCAGCGCCGTAGGGGGAGCAGCTCAGCAGGGGTAGGGCACCGGCTCCGAGGCCAATCTTGAGAGCGGTACGACGAGAGATCGTCATCGGGGACCTCCGGACTCCGAGGTTGGGATTGCTACCTGGGTACATGTTACGGCGGAAGTTGGCCCGGGCGCCACAGGGACTGTCGGCGGAAGGCAGGCGGCGATACTCTGATGGTCGGTGACGGAGTCAACCAACAGGGTGGACCTGCCGATGGATGGAGATCGCCTGGTGCGCGAGTCGGGTGCAGTTCGGACACACCCGTCCACCTCCCGGCGAGCGTTCCTGCACCGGGCTGGACTGGGCGCGGTTGCGCTCTCGCTCGCCCGTTGCACGCCGGACCTCCCGCAACGTTCGGAATCCGGCACGAATCCCGTAGCCGCTGGCCCACCAGGCCCAACCCCCGACCGCCCCAACATCCTCCTTGTCACCACCGACTACCAGAGCGGCATGGACGTGCCCGCCGTCGGCCACCGCTTCCTCGACATGCCTACGCTCGACCGGCTGCCCCGCGAGGGCGCGGTCTTCCGCCGCCACTACTCGACCGGACCCATCTGCATCCCGGCGCGCAACACCTGGATTACCGGGCAATATCCCCACACCCACGGCAAGTGGGAGAACATCGGCGGGGGGGTGCCGGAGACGAGCCCGGTGCTGATGGCCGAGCTGGGTGCCCACGGCTATCAGACCACCGCGGTCGGCAAGCTGCACCTGGGCTTCCCCGACGACGCGCCGCTTGGCGGATTCGACCGCTGGGTGTCCGCCGACCGCAAGGGCAACTTCGGAGCCGCCGGCCAGCAGGACGATTACGCCGCCTTCCTGGCTGAGCGCGGACTCGTTCGCGACGACTACCTGCGGATGGGGGTCGAGGCGCCGACGCCCCACGTCTACGACTGGCCGTGGGACGAGTCCTGGCACATCGACCACTACGTGGGCGCGCGTGCCCTGGAGATCATCGAACGTGGCGAGCTGCGGGAGCCCTGGTTCCTCTGGGTCTCCTTCAACGGCCCCCACAATCCGTGGGATCCCCCTGCCCGCTGCTCGGAGCCCTACAAGGAGATGGAGTTGCCGCTCGGGCACACCTTCCCTGGGGAACTCGACACCAAGCCCACCGACCACACGCGGCTGCGCTTCAACTACACCGGCGACATCCCCCGTCTGATCGACTCCGACTACCGGCGCCGCGACCAGATCATCCACGCCATCCGCGCGAGCCACTACGGGAACCTCTCGTTCATCGACGAACAGATGGGACGCGTGATCGGTGCCCTGGAGCGGCGCGGCGAATTCGACGACACCATCGTGTTGTGGACCAGCGACCACGGCGCCCACCTCGGCGATCACGACCTGATCCACAAGGGCACGCACTACGACCTTTCGGCGCGTGTGCCGCTCGTCGTCCGCCACCCGGCGAGCATCCCGCCCGGAGTGCGGGACGGCTTCAGTGCCCACGTCGACCTCATGCCGACGATCCTCTCGCTGGCGGGTGCGCCGCTGCCCGAAGCGATGGAGGGCCGCGATCTCACCACGCTGCTGACGGACGGGGAGGCTTCGGTGCAGGACGAGGTCTTCATCGAGGTCCGCGGCAACGTCTCGATCGTGACGGATCGGTGGAAGCTCGGGCTTTACCCGCACGACGGGGAAGGCGACCTGTACGATCTGGACGACGATCCGTTCGAGTTGATCAACCGCTTTGGGGATGGCGACCATGCGGGTGTGCGTGAGGAGCTGTCGGAGCGGATTCGTGAGTTTTCGCCGGTGTGGCCGCCGGCGTTTTCGGTGGTGCGGCGATGATGGGCCGCGTCCCCGCCGTCCTGCCACTCGTGCTGGCCATCCACGCCTGCACGGGCTCCGACGCCCGCCCGCTCGACGCGCCCCGCCCGCCCAACGTCCTCTTCGTCGCCATCGATGACATGAATGACTGGATCGGTCCGCTGGGCGGCTATCCCGGGACCGTTCACACGCCGAACCTGGAGCGGCTTGCGCAACAGGGCATGACGTTCACCAACGCGCACGTGCCCGCGGTCTCCTGCAACCCGTCGCGGATCGCGGTGCTGACCGGGTTGCGTCCGTCCACCTCCGGTGTCTACGACCTGCGGACGCTCTGGTACGACGCGCCGGCGCTCCAGGGGGTCGCAACGCTGCCTGCGCACTTCCGCGCGAACGGCTACCGCACGCTGGGGACGGGGAAGATCTTCCACGCACTCTCGTGGCTGAACGGCGACTACGGAGTGGACCAGAACGACCGGAACGCCTGGGACGAGTTCCATCCTTCGCTCGTCCAGCAGATGCCCGACGCGCGATTCCCGGATGGGACGGTGCGCACGGTCGACGAGCAGGGGTTCTGGCGGTACGAATGGGAGCGGGTCGCGGCCGGGGTTGGCGAACTTCCCGAGATCGACGTGCCCTACTTCATGGACTGGGGTCCCTTCCCGGAGGGCGAACCGTTTCCGGACGAGCAGGTCACCGACTGGGCGGTGGACCAGCTGGGCCGCGACCACGAACAGCCGTTCTTCATGGCCGTGGGGATCTTCCGGCCGCACATCCCGTGGTTCGCGCCGGAGGAGTTCTTCGACCTGTATCCGCTGGACGAGATCCGCCTCCCCGAGCCGGGCAACTGGCGTGAAGGCCTGCCCGAAGCCGGCCAGAGAATGGGCGCGGAGCGCAGGGAGTGGCACCGCTGGATCGAGGCCAACGGCGAGTGGCCGCGGGCGGTGCAGGGGTACCTCGCGTCGGTCAGCTTTGCCGACGCACAGGTCGGACGGCTGCTCGATGCGCTGGAGGCGAGCGGCCGGGCCGACGAGACGATCATCGTGCTCTGGTCCGATCACGGGTTCCACCTGGGAGAACGCGAAACGTGGGAGAAGTTCACCCTCTGGGAGGAATCCACGCGGGTGCCGTTCTTCGTCGTGGCCCCGGGACAGGTGGAGCCGGGCACGAGGTCGGCGCGCGCGGTGGATCTGCTGGACATCTACCCCACGCTCGTGGAGCTGACGGGGGTGCCAGCGCCTGCCCACGACTTCGAAGGCGGCAGCCTGACACCATGGTTCCGTGATCCGGAGCACGACCGGGACCGCCCGGCGATCTCGACGTTCGCCAGCGGCCAGCACACCGTGCGAACGGATCGGTGGCGCTACATCCGTTACCGGGACGGCAGCGCGGAGCTCTACGACCACGCGAACGACCCGGAGGAACGGGCGAATCTCGTAGGGGACCCGATGTATGCGGACACGGTGGCGGCGCTCGCTCGGTGGCTGGCGCCGATTCTGGCGGCGGAAGCGGCGAGGGGGATGGGGGGCAGCTGAAGGCCGGCAGGGCCGACGGCCCGGCGGTCAGCGTTCCAGTGCCGCAATCAGGGCGGGGCCGGCCGGGTCGAAGGGATGGGCTGCGGCCAATGCCCGGGCGTAGCGTAGCGCTTCGGCCGTACCGCCCCCGTCGCGGTGCAGCATGGCAAGCGCCAGCAGGAGATCGCGGTCGCGCGGGCGACGTTCGAGGGCCCGTTCCAGCACGGTGCGTGCCGCGGCGGTGTCCCCGGCCGACTGGAGTGCAACCGCGTACACGTAGGTGTAGCGGGTGCCCCGGTCTTCCAGCTCGGCGGCGCGCTGCAGCAGCGGCATCGCTTCGTCGGCGCGGCCATTGCGCACGAGGAGCAGACCAAGCGCGTGTTGCACGTCTGCGGACCCGGGGAACCGCTCGAGCACGGACCGCAGCAGCGGCTCGCCCTCGGGGTCGCGGCCGAGGCGGAAGTAGAGGTCGGAGAGGTTGACGTAGGCCGGCACGAAGGTGGAGTCGAGGGCGATCGCCGTCATGAGGGCTGTTTCAGCGTCTGCCGGTGCGCCCCGGGCCGCCGCCAGCCATGCCAGGTTGAGTTGGGCTTCGGGGCGTTCTGCACTGGCGAGTCGGGCCTCGCGGTACTCGGCATCGACCACAGCCTGCAACGCAAACGGTACCACCGCCTCCACGGCGGCCAGCCGCACGGAACGCACCGGATCCTCCAGAAGCGGCGCGGCGATGGCAGCCAGCTCGGCCGTCGGCGCCAGGTGGATTCCCCTCAGGGCCCCCATCCGCACGAGCGGGTCGGGATCGCGCACCCCCCTCCGCACCGCTGCTACGCGGTACGGGCTCGGGTCGGCTCCCAGAAGTGTGAGGGCGGTCGCCCTGGTGATCGATGCCGCCCTGGGGTCCTCCAGCAGCGCGTACAGACCCGGGAGGCTCTGCGGGTCTCCTGCCCGGGCGGCCGCGATGGCCTCCGCATGATGCTCCGTGCGCCGAATCGGGGCACGTTCCGCCCGGGCGGCGATCTCGGCGGCCGCCGCCGCGCCGGTCATCGCCGAATGGCAGGTCGTGCACGGGTCCGGCGCACCCACCGCCTCGGCCACCACAGGGTCCGGCACGCGGAAGGAGTGGTCCCTCCGCGCATCCACCCCCATGTAGGTGCGTGTCGGCATGTGGCATGAGACGCACCGCGCACCCTCCGTTCCGACCTCGTGGAAGTGGTGCTCGGCGTCGTCGAACCGCGCAGCCGCGTGGCACTGCGCGCAGACGGCGTTGCCTTCGCCCCGAACGACCAGTGAGTGCGCATCGTGACAGTCGTTGCAAGTGACCCCGGCGCGATGCATGGCGCTCTGCACGAAGGAGCCCCAGACGTACACCTCTTCCCGTATCTGGCCGTCTGCGAAGTAGAGCCCGTCCTCCAGCAGTGCGGGCTGGTGCGTATCGAGGAGCGGTTCGCCGTGTGCGAAACGTGCCGTGATGGCCGAGCGACGGGAGTGGCATCGCCCACAGGCGTCCAGTTGTCCGTCGGGATCGGGGCCTCCCCGCAGCCGGGCGGTTCCAGTTTCAGGGTCGGCCGTCCAGGCGCCGGGATCGTGTGGCTCGAAGTGCACGAGGAGCCCGGGATCCGGCGTCGCCGGTCTTACCGCTGGGCGAGAAGAGCCGCCATCGACGGCTTCCACCCAGGCCAAATGCTCCGAGCCCGGTCCGTGACACGCCTCGCAGGCCACGTCCAATTCGGCCCACTCGGTCGAGAAGTGGTCCGTTGCAGAGGAGTAGTTCTTCCTCAGCCCGGTTGAATGACACTCGGCGCACATCGAGTTCCAGGTCAGATCCGGCCCGGTCCAGTGCGGCGCGTCCTCCTCGACCCGGACATCAAACCAACGCCGCCCGCCCTCGACGGCGGGACGGGCGTCCCAGGCAATCGGAAGCACCTGGTAGCGTCCCCCCGGAAACTCGACCAGGTACTGCTGGAGGGGGAAGATCCCGAAGGTGTACTGCACACGGTGATCCACCGGCGCGTCCCCCGGTGCCTCCGCGCGAGCGACGAACGCGCCGCCCCTCCGCATGAACGTCCAGGCGGCGTCCGAACCCTCATGGCGCATGTCCCCGAAGTCGCCCAGGACCGTCTCCGGGGTTGCCGCCTGCATCGCGAGGTCGTGGTGCGAGCCTCGCCATAGTTCCGCCTCGGTTGGGTGGCAGGAAGCGCAGACGTCCGTGCCCACGAAACCCGGCCCGGACGCAGCTGCTCCCGGGCCGCTCTCCCCTCCGCACGCACCGAAAGAAACGCTCAGGGAGATGAGGAGGCTCCGCGTCGCTGCCAGGTGTGTGGTTGTTCCCATGGCACTCCCGCCCCGGTGGGTTCGCGGCAGGATAGGCTGCGACTCCTGCCGGCGGCAAGGGCGCTTGTCAGCACGCGACCCGCGCGCTATATCGAACCAGCGACGCCCACCTTCGCAGGAAGAGAGGTTCATGATGCGTCCACCCTCCCTCCGGCTTTCGCTCCCCGGAGTCCTCGCGGCGTTCCTTCTGGCCGGTTCCCCTGTCACGGCGGCCCCCCAGACCCCAACCGCGATCGTCGGCGCCACGATCATCGACGGCAACGGCGGCCTGCCCCTCGCCGACGGCACGATCGTGTGGACGGGGAACCGGATCACGGCGGTCGGTCCACGCGCGTCGGTGGCCGTTCCCCCCGGCGCCACCGTGATCGACGGCGCGGGCAAGTTCGTCACCCCCGGATTCATCGACAGCAACGTCCACCTGTCGCTCTACGGTGCGGGCGAGACCGCCGTGCGCTACTTCGACCGGAACACGAACCTGACGCTCGAAGCGGCGCAGATGCAGCTCAAGCACGGCTTCACGACCGTGCGCGACAGCTACGGCTCGCTGCTCGCACTCATGGAGGTCCGAGACGCGATAGCCCGCGGAGACACGATCGGACCGCGCATGCTTGTGGCGGGGAACATCGTGGGGTGGGGCGGTCCCTACTCGGTGACCTTCTCCCTCATCCGGGAGCGGGACCTCACCCTCTTCCAGGAGCAGTTCAACGACTACATCACCCAGGGTTCGGGGGAAGAACTCATGGAGATGGAGCCCGAAGACCTTCGGGTCACGATCAACGGCTACCTCGATCTGGGACCGGATTTCATCAAGTACGGGGGGACGGGCCACTTCTCGAATCCGATCATGATCGGGTTCTCCCCGCGGGCTCAGCGCGTGATGGTCGAAGAGACGCAAAAGCGTGGCCTCGTGGCCGAGACGCACTCGACGAGCCCGGAAGGGCTGCGGCTGTCCGTGGAGGCGGGGATCGACCTGATCCAGCATCCCGAGGTCCTTTCCTCCGACATGTCCGACGAGCTGATCGCGATGATCGTGGAGCGCGGCATCGTGTGCGCGATGCTGTCGAACACCATCACGGGCAAAGCCTGGCAGGATCACGTGGATGAGCAGGCTGAGCGGGAGGAGCGGGAGGCCGAGGCGAAGGCGGAAGCGGGGGCGGAGGGGAGGCAGGGTGAAGAAAGGCAGAAGACTTCCGCCGAGTTGCGGGCCGAGCGGCGGGCCCGCGGCGAAGGAATCGAGATACGGCGCCGCAACGCCGAACGGCTCATCGAGGCGGGTTGTGTCACGACGATCGGGACCGACAACTATCTGGGCACGGCTCCCGAGTTCCGGCGGACGCCGAAGGCCGAGAACCAGGCGTTCGGCCTGGGAAGCGTGATCGCGACCGAAGGGCTGGTCGAGCTCGGAATGACTCCGATGGAGGCGATCGTGGCCGTCACGAAGAACGGTGCGATTGCGTGCAGGATGTTGGCCGACCTGGGGACGCTCGAAGCCGGCAAGCTCGCGGACATCCTCATCCTCGGCGCGGATCCGGTGCAGGACATCGGCAACATTCGCGCCGTGGAGACGGTCATCCGGGACGGGCGCATCGTTGACCGCGATGCGCTTCCGTACGAGAGAGTCTTCTCACAGCCGGGGAAGGGACACGCATGGTGAGGCCGATATGTAAAGAGAACCTTACATGATGTAAGGTGTTCCATACATTCTGCGGACGCTCGACAGGGCGTGGCGGCAGTCGCGGCCCTACCCCGGCCGCGGAAACACCCTGACCCGGTTCGCCCAGTCCTCCCACATCGCCGACAGCCGAGCCAGCTCACCGGGTTGGCGCACGGCCAGATCCCGCGTCTCCGTCCGGTCGACTTGCGTGTCGTAGAGTTCCCACGGGCCGGTGTTGCCCCGAGCCACCGCCTTCCAGATGCCGTCCATCACGGCCCGGCTCCCTTCGTGCTCGACGTAGATCGGGTCCCGGTCCAGGGGGCGGTCGTCGGCGAAGGCCGGCACCAGGCTGACGCCTTCCATGGGCTGGATCGCCTCGCCGCCGTATTCAGTGGGATAGGTGGCCCCGGCCAGCTCCACGAGCGTCGGCATGAAGTCGATGAGGTGCCCGGGCTGGTCCCTCGGTTCGCCGACGGCGGAGATGCCCGCCGGCCAGTGCGCGATGAGCGGCGTCGCGACTCCGCCGGTGTGGGTCAGCGCCTTGTAGAGCCGAAAGGGCGTGTTCGAGAGGTTGGCCCAGGGCAGGCCGTAGCTCTGGTAGGTGTCGTCGGGGCCGGGCATCACGGCAGGGTCGTTGCCAACCTGGATCGGCCTGCCGTCCAGGGTGAACTCGCGGCTCACTCGCTCGCCGCCGCGCAGGATGTAGTCGTACCACCCCTGCGTGTTGATCTCCTCGGCGCAGCCGCCGTTGTCGGAGAGGAAGAGGATCAGCGTGTCGTCCAGCACGCCCCGCCGCCTCAGCGTCTCGACCAGGCTCCCGATCGCCCGGTCCATCGACTCGACCTGCGCCGCGTAGACCTCCATCCGGCGGAGCTGCCAGGCCCGGTTCTCCGCTTCCTCCCAGGGCGGCGCACCGGCCTCCCGCACCGGGAGCGTCCAGCGCGGGTCGACGATCCCCGCTGCCAACATCCGCTCGTGGCGCTCCATGCGGAGACGGTCCCAACCGGCGTCGAAGCGTCCCCGCGCGAGGGCGATGTCCTCCTCCGGCGCGTGCAGCGGCCAGTGGGGCGCCGTGAACGACTGGTAGAGAAAGAACGGTGCGTCGGGCCTCTGGCTAATGTGGGCTTCGATGAACTGCTCCGATCGGTCGCCGATGGCGTCGGTGTAGTAGAAACCTTCGCCCGGTTCCTCGACGGGATCGTTGTCCAGGGTCAGGGTCTGTGGCTCGAAGTAGCTGCCCGCGCCGGTGATCGTGCCGAAGTAGCGGTCGAAGCCGCGCTGAAGCGGCCAGTTGTGCTTCGGCCCGTCCGCCTCGATGAAGCGGGTCACGTGCCATTTGCCTGTCGCGTACGTGCCGTAGCCGGCGTCCCGGAGCACCTCTGCGAGCGTGACGCAATCGCGGCCCAGATCTCCCCGGTATCCTGGCACGCCCCGGTCGTTCATCATGCCGCCCACCCCGGCCTGGTGGGGATAGAGGCCGGTCAGGATGCACGCCCTGGATGGGCAGCAGCGAGCCGCGTTGATGAAGTTGGTGAAGCGGAGTCCGCCCATTCCCAGGGCGTCGATGTTGGGGGTGCGAAGCTCTCCGCCGTAGCAACCGATGTCGGAGTAGCCCAGATCGTCGGTGAAGATCAGCACGACGTTGGGGCGGGGGGCGACCGTGCCGGATGGCGCCGCGCAGCCCGCCAGGCTTCCGAGCACGGCGGGGCCAGCAAGTGCGGCCGAGCCGGTCGAAACGCGGCGGACGAACTCCCGGCGGTCCATCAGAAGGCCCTGATCGCTCTCACCCTGCGCGGGAAGTCCTTGTCGTCGCCGTGAACCCGGCCCAGGTCGGGGAAGTCGACGTGGGCGGCCATGTCGGCGCTGACCTGGGACGAGGCCCAGTACGTGAAGTTGTCGTAAAGGCCCGCGTCCCGGAAGTTGCCGAGACCCCGGGCTCTCAGATTCTCGTACATCAGCACGAGCTCGTCCGTGGACGGCAGGAACCAGCCCCCGATCCCGTTGAGCACGAGATTGGCGCACAGATACGCGGCCGAGCCCGGGTCGTCGCAGGCGGCCAGGATGTCGGCAGTGTTCTGCCTGCCGGTTCCGATGGCGGTGCCGCGCGCGCCCTGTACCTCCCGCCGGAAGCACCCCCACTTCGCTCCCCCGCTCTGGTCGAACGGAGCGGCCTCGAGATACCGCCATCCGTCCACCTCGTAGTTCGGATTGACGTGGAAGATGAACCCACCCGCGGGTCCGGTGTCTCCCACGACAAACTCCTCGCGGGACAGCCAGACGGACATTTCGCCCGCTCCGCGATTGGCCCACAGGTGATAGGGGATGAGGGTCACGGTACTCGCCGGCACGGACGGATCGGTCAGGCTCCGGGCTTTCGTGTCGATGACCGGATGGCCGCCGAGGAGGTCCGGATCGTAGCGAACCTGCATCGCATCGGAGTCGTCGAAGAGCAGCTCGAGGACGCCCCCGCCAGCGGCCTCGGGCCACTCGCAGCAGTACACGATGGGTCCTCGCTCGACCGCAAACCGGCCCCGGGTCTCCCTGACTCGCGGGTCGGCGACCACCTTGCGAACCGTTATCGGGAGCTCGACCCGGATCGTGTCACCATCCTGCCAGAGGCGCGTCAGCGACACGTAGCCCATCCCGTCGGGCGTCGCGTCCACCGGCTGGCCGTTCAGTGTCACCGAGAGGCGGCTCCGCAGCTGGTCCGTATAGCTGTACAACCCCTCCGGCGTGGGCACGTCCCGGGCCCACCGGGGGACTCGGAGCTTGATCGTGCCCTGCAGGTCGCGCTCCGCGGACACTCTGATCGACGAACTCCCACCCCACGGCATTTCGCTCTCCACCGAGAGCCCGAGGATGCCGCCGTCCACCCGGAACCCGGCTTCGCTGGACACGTAGAGGTTCACGAAGACCACCCCGTCCGGGTCCTGCGCGTAGATGTAGCCCGGCATGCGGGCCACGAAGCGAACGATGTTGGGAGGGCAGCACTCCAGCGAGGCCCGCTGCCAACGCAGGTCGCGGCCATCTCCGGCGCTCGCCAGCCGGTTCACATAGAAGTAGTGGTCCCCCGACACCGACAATCCGCACACGGCATTGTTGTACATGCCGCGCTCCATGACGTCGATGTAGCGTGCGTCGCCCGAAGCGAGAAACAGATTGTGGCTCAGGGTGATCAGCATCAGAACCGCGCAGGTCTCCGAATAGGCGTCGATGTTCGGGAGCGAGTACGGCTCGCCGAAACCCTCGTTGCCGGTCGTCCCCACGCCCCCGGTGATGTACATCTTCCGGCTCACGGCGTCGTGCCACATGCGTTGCGCGACCCGCAGGTACTCCTCCATGCCCGTCAGGATGCCCACGTCCGCCATCGAGACCGCGAGGGTCAGGCAATTCACCGCGTGGCCGACGGCCTCGGTCTGCTCCAGGACGTGCATGTGGGACTGGTTGTGGCGGCTTCGGCCGACCGAATCTTCCCGGCCCCTGATGTCCACGTAGTGCCTGGCCAGATCGAGGTGCTTCGGGTCGGCGGTGATCCGGTAGAGCCGGGAGCAGTTGAGAGAGTCGCGCTCTCCGCCCGAAAACGGAGGGTCGTTGGCCTGGAAATAGTCGTACAGGAGCGTCGCCGATCGAATCGCGCGGTCGACGAGTTCCCGCCGGCCCGTCGTCCGGTACAGTGTAGCCGCGATTCCGAAATCGCGATTGCTGGCCAGCGCTTCCTGACCGGCCATCTCGGCTACTCTCCCGTCCACCCAGGCCTGCACCCCCGGATCGGGACGGGTTTCGAGCGACAGCATCGCGGCCTCGAGGACGCCGCCCCGCGTGGGGCGCGGCTCCTCTACCAGCTTGCGGATCTCGAGGGGAATCGTGACTTCCGCGTTCGTGCGGACCCGGGGCCGCCAGAAACTGTCGGCAAGCGTGACCTCGGATTGGGACTTCGGGCGTATCGGGTAATCTGCGGCGGGCGCGCGCGTCGACCTCCGGAGTTCGATGTCAGGCGGGCCATCGGAGGACTCGCGGGCCGTCGATTGCGGCGGTGTCCGCCCGGTTGCCGCGTACGCCAACACGCTCGCGGCAGGGGCCGTCCGGAGGAAATGACGTCGAGGGATGCGCTTGTTCATGTCCACACCTTCAGCCTGCCTGCCATTCGATGACCCCGAACTCCCGCCACTCGATGTCTTCATCGATGAACATCGCCGCCGGCGGACCGATCTGGCCGGCCTTGTACGACACGGTGCGGGGCTCGACCTCCAGGCGCAGCGCACGGGTCGTGACCGGCTCGAACGCCACGGCGTTCCAGGCGTCCTGCTCGACCGTGAAGGCGCCGTCGTCCGCCACCGGCCTCCATGTTCCACCGTCCCGGTAAAGGAGCCGCCACGAATCGGGCAGGTTGCAGAAGCGCTTGTCGTCGAAAAAGTAGACGCGCGAGGATGACACCGGTACCGGTGCCTCGAACTCGTACTCCAGCCAGGCGCGTTCGCCCACCGGGGGCCGCATGCGGAAGAACCGGTGCGACTGATCGGCCGAGTTGATCGGCTCGCGCCCGTCGTGGATCGCGGCCAGATCGTCGTTCTGGTCGTTGTACCCCGTCCAGCCTTTTTCGACCCCGCCCGACGTGCGCACGGAGGCGATTGGGGCCGGGAGCACAGGAGGGAGCCATGCGGCGGCGGGCTCCCGGGCCATCCACACGGCCATTTCCCCCATGCCGCGATTCGCCCAGGCGTAGTACGGGATGGCGGTCAGCCGGTGCGGGGTGGTGGGTGCGCTTTCGCCCCGGCTGTCCTCCCGGACCGCTTCCACGTCGCCCAGCACGACCTGAACCCCGCCCAGCAGCTCCGCCCGGAACTCCGAGTCGAAGGTGGCCGCGTCCGGCACGACAATGTTGAGCGCCCGCTCCCCGTTGTCCGGCCACTCCGCGCAGTAGACCAGGGGTCCGCGCTGCAGCGCGACGCGTCCGCGGTCGTCGTCGATCGACTCGTGCGCCAGCACCCGCCGCACCGGCATCGGCAGGTCGAGTTCGACCACATCGCCCGGTCGCCAGGTGCGGTTGATGCGGGCGTAACCGCGCTCGAGCGCGTACCCGTCCGCCGACCCGATCCCGCCCTCCGGCGCCCCGCGGCCGACCCTGCGCGTGGCAACGCTGTCCAGGGGCAGGTCGCTGGGGCCCACCCGCAACGTCGGCGGCTCCCGATCCGCGCCCGCGAAGCGGTACAGCCCGCCCGGCATGACCTCGCCGCGCGCCCACCCGGGGATCCGCACCAACAGCGGGAAGCTGGCTTCACGCTCCGGATCGATGCGGATGCGGACCCGACCATCCCACGGGTAGCGCGTCTCCTGGCGCACGCGCACCGGTACTCCCGCAATGTCGACGCGGGCGTCCGAGTTTGTGAAAAGATTCACATACAGGCTCCCCGCCGACGGATCGGTCGCATACACGTAGCTGCCGATCGACGCGAGCATGCGGATGACATTCGGCGGGCAGCAGGGAACGTTGATCCAGTCGAAGCGCTCGTAGTCGCCGAAGGACTTGAGCGGGTTCTGGTAGAAGAAGCGGTCCCCCCGGAGCGACACGCCCACGAGCAGCGCGTTGTAGAGCACCCGTTCCATGACGTCCACGTAGCGCGCGTCGGGGTCCAACAGCGCCAGCCGATGGCACCAGACGGCGCTTCCGTACGCGGCGCAGGTTTCGTTCCAGGCGCTGAGGTTGGGCAGTTCATGGGGCTCGCCGTACTTCTCGTGGAAGCGCGTTGACCCGATCCCCCCGGTGAGATACGTCTTCAGGTGTGTCTGGTCCTCCCAGATGCGGTGCACGGCCTCCGTGTAGGCGGAGTCCCCCGAGAGCGCCGCGATGTCGGTCATCGCGATGTACAGGAAGGTGGCCCGCACCGCGTGCCCGACCGCCTCGGACTGTTCCACGACGGGCTTGTGGTCCTGGGCGTAGGTGCGGTCGATCGCATACTCGCCGGTGCGCTCGTAGTCGTCCCGGCCCCGTTCGTCGGCGAAGAACTTCGCCAGCCTCCAGTAGCGCTCGTCGCCGGTGGCCCGGTACAGCGCGACCAAGCCGATCTTCAGGCCCTGGTGCCCGGAGATGTGGGTCTCCTTCCCGGGCCCGTAGACGGAATCCACCTGGTCGGCAAGGCGTGTCACCGTGTCCAGAAGTCCGGACTTGCCCGTTGCCGCCGCGTAGGCTGTCGCCGCCTCCAGCACGTGGCCCGAGACGTGGACCGACTGTTCCGGCGTCTCGATGCGCTGCTCCAGCTCGGCAAGCATGCCGTCGATGCGTTCGTCGGCGTACGCCTCCAGGTCGGGGTCGGGGCGCTCTTCGAGCATGTACGCCGCCGCCTCGATGAGCTTGGAGAGGCTGAATCCGCCGTCCCCGAACCTGTCGAAGCAATACGGGAGCGAGACTCTCCGGTTGGCGTCCATACGAGGCCGCCAGAACTCGTCGGTGATCTTCACATGGGCAGACCGGACCGGACGGAGGGGGTAGTCGTTGGCGACGGGAGAAAGCGGGGAGGCGTCGAGTCCGGCGAGCAGGTCGGTGCGGCCATCCGGGTTCTCGGCGAGTCGCTGGAGCACACCGGGGAAGGGAAGCAGGCCCGCGCCTGCCGCCGCGCGCAGAAAGAGCCGGCGGTCCATCACGCCCCTCCCTCCCTGAGCTTCTGCTCCAACTCGGCCACCGGACCCTCCAGAATGGGCTCCAACATGGCCGAATACTCCTCGACCTGGCTCGCGTAGCGTTCGATCCACTCCCACTGCGCTGCGGTTGGCCGGCCGCTGTAGTTGCCGACCTGGATCGTGAACCAGTTGAGGCGTCCCGCGAGATTTACGTGTCCGGGGTCCCGTACATCCCCCGCGAAGCCGAGCAGTACCGGCCTCAGCGCCGCGCGGACGGCTGCGGCGTCTGCCCGGATCGACGCGTCTCCCGAAGTCTGCTCCACTTCCTGCAGGCGGGCGTCCAGCGGCTGCAGCCGAGCCAGCGCGTCACGTACCGTGCACTCCGCCCGCTCGATTGTGGCAGCGGCGCGGTACCACTCCTCCATGTCCGCCGCCGACGCGTCCACCCGTGGGTCCATGCGGACCACGACCGGCCGTTCACTCGTCTCACCGTCCAGCGTGAGACGCACCGCATACGTCCCGGGAATCGCGCGCACCCAGGTTCCACCCCCCCGCCCCCCGCGTCCCCCACCC
>JAPOOQ010000120.1 GCA_026713345.1 Gemmatimonadota bacterium
GCGGCGGCCATGGACCCGGTCGGGGTCTACGACCTGACCATGTCGTCGGAGACGATGGTGTCCGAGGGCACGCTGGAGATCTACGGCGAGCCCGGTGCGTATCTCGGCAGAGTCTCGGTCGGTGGCGTGAACGGTCGCATCGTCCTCGTGGAGCCGGGGGAGGGCCACCTCGCCATCCAGGTGGAGGTCGATGGGGGCCGTCTGGTGTTCCGGCTCGCGGGCGACCGCAGCTTCCTCTCGGGGAACTGGGTCATGGGTGTGCGCCGGGGGGCCGCGGTGGCGGAGCGGCGCGTTCCGGCGGCCCCGTGTTGACCGGGAGATCGCCCCGGCCGCCCCACTCGGACCAGGACCCGTCGTAGATCGCGACATCCGGGTAACCCGCGCACGCCATCCGCCAGGCGAAGGCGCAGGCGCTGGTGCCGGATCCACAGGTGCCGACCAGTTCCCGGGCCGGATCCACGCCCGCCTCGTCCAGGAGCCGGTCGAGCGTCTCCCGTCCGATCGCCAGGCCCGTCGCGGGATCGACGAGGTCCGTGTAGGGGAAGTTCCTGCTCCCCGGCACGTGTCCGCCCCGCAGCCCCGCCCTCGGCTCGGGTGCGGTCCCCGCGAAGCGCCCGGGCGGGCGCATGTCGACGATCTGCGTTCCGGCCGCCCCGATCGCCCGCAGGACATCCTCCGCGCTGCGGATCAGGTGCGGGCGCGGCGCCGGCGTGAACGGCGCGGGGACCTCCAGCGTCCGCACCGGCGTCCCGGATTCGGTGGGGTGCCCGTCCGCCACCCAGCGCTTCAGGCCGCCGTCGAGCACGGCCACGCTGTCCAGCCCGAAGTAGCGGAAGGTCCACCAGACCCGTGCGGCGCTCAGGTTCACCCCCGAACCGTCGTAGACGACCACGGCCGACGCGTCCGAGACGCCGGCCTCCTCCGCGCACGCCCGGAAGTGCTCCGGCGTGGGAATGGTGTGCGGCAGCGGCGCATCGGGGTCGCTGCAGCGGTCGATGTCGAAGAAGCGGGCGCCGGGGATCCGCCGCTCGACGAACTCCCGTCCGGGATCGCGGCCAGACCCCGGCAGATACCACGATCCGTCGAGGACGACGAGGCCGGGCGCTCCCGAATGGGAGGCGAGCCAAGCCGTGGTGACGGCCGGTCCGGGGAGCGAAACGCGATCCTGCTCGGGGGTGCTGTCCATGGGTCGATTGTAATCGGGACCGGTCGCGCCTGCCAGCCGGGTGTGGGCGTGCTTGGCGCTCGGCGGAGCGTCCTGCCGCGTGGGCGATCCGGGTGTCCGCGCCGGCGATTCGGGCGTCCGCGCGCGCCAGCGATTAGAGTATGGGTATGAGGACGCTTTCAAACCGCGGCGGGTGGCTCGCGCTCTGTGTGTGGATGGGCGGGTGCGGATCGCAGGGGTACCGGGCGGGCGATCCCGCCGGGGGTGACGCCGCGGAGTGCGACGAGGCTGCGCCCGGTGCGGCGGCCGCGCGTGCGTTGCTGCTCGTGGGGTGCGAGGGGGAGCTTCTGCCCGGACGGGCGACATGGTCGGTGGAGGGAGGGGTCGTCACGCTTGAGTTCGGGGTGCGGGCTGCCGGTGCGCGGGAGGGAGACGGGCCGGTCGGGTTCGCGCTGGCGAGGACGTGGCCGCCGCTGGACGAGCCCCCCTGGCTGGGCCACCGGGTGGAGGGGATCGCCGTCGAGGGGGACCGTGTGCGTGTGGAATTCGCGGAGGACGCCGACGAGCCCGCGCGGCTCTTTGCGGATCTGCGGCTCTCGGGCGCCGGGTGGTCGCCGGTGGAGGGTGACGCGCGCGACGCGATCGACGCGGGGGATGCGGAGGTCGTCACGCATCACGACGCCTCGATCGAGTATGCGCGGTCGCTGGGGCGGCCCGTGGAGAGGATCGCCTTTGACCGACTCTACCTGGCGGTGTTCGCGCGCGGTGGCGGCCCCGAGGGATCCGGGATGCTGGCGGACGAGGTTGCCCGCGACTGGGTGGGATGGGGCGCGCCGGGCGCCCGCCGGGCTTCGAGGCTCTCGGAGCGCACGGCTCCGCGCTGGATGTGGATCAGCGAACGGTGCGGGGGGCGGGGTGGCGCCGCCGGTGCGGCGGGCGGGTCCGGAGGTGGGGGGCTTCCACCCGGCCGTGCGCCGCCACCGCCCCGGCCCACCATCGGCTACCCGGAAGGGGACCAGGCTGCCCGTCAAGCGGCGGAGCGGCTCCTCCCCGCGGGGGGGGGCGGCGGGGCCCGGGGGGGGGGGGGCGCGCGACCC
>JAPOOQ010000121.1 GCA_026713345.1 Gemmatimonadota bacterium
GCGGCCGGTTTCGACCGTCATGGCGGTCGAGGTCTGTCGAACGATCAAGGGAGTGGAGCTCGACGTTCGCACCACGCCGGGAACGGCGTTGGTGAACGATGCAACCGACGAGGTCATCTACACGCCGCCGGAGGGGGAGGACGTTCTCCGGAGCAAGCTCGCCGACTGGGAGCGCTACATTCACGAGGCCGAGGAGATCGACCCGCTGATCCGCCTTGCGGTCATGCATTATCAGTTCGAGGCCATCCATCCGTTCGTCGACGGAAACGGCCGGACCGGACGCGTGCTGAACCTGCTCTATCTCGTCGACAAGGGCCTGCTCGACGTTCCCGTCCTTTATCTCAGCCGGCACATCATCCGGAACAAGGCGCTCTACTACCGGTATCTGCTGGAGGTGACGACCCGACAGGCCTGGGAGACGTGGATACTCTTCATCCTCGAGGCTGTCAGAACGACGGCGGAATGGACGACGGCGAAAATCCGCGCGATCCGGGAGCTTCTCGACGAGACGGCCGCCGCAATTCGACAGAGGATGCCGAAAATCTACTCCCGCGAACTGGCGGAACTGATCTTCGTGCATCCCTACTGCCGGATCGGCGACGTGGTCAAAGCGGACATCGCCAAGCGGCAGACCGCGGCCGTCTACCTGAAAGCGCTCGCGGCCGAAGGCCTCCTCGAGGAAATCAAGGCGGGGCGCGAGAACCTGTACATCAACCCGCCGCTTCTGGCGCTTCTGGCCGAGCGGGCATGAGCAAGCGCGACGGGGCGGTGTCATGACGGCGCCTGCATCCTGTTGATCGGCGCGTGGACAGGATGCCAATCAGGACCGTAACGCTTTGGTTTTCTGGATCGAATGGGATCAGGAACGGAAGGCGGAACAACGTGCGCGATGCGCATCGTCCGCCGCACTCGGCTCTCTCGTCCCCAATCCAGGCAGGCGAGCTATACCCGGCCTCCGTTGTCAGCACTGTTGGTCCCAATCCAGGCTGGTCTCGAAGAATCGTTCATCACCGTGTAGCCAATGATCGAGTTGCAACGAAGTCCTCTTCGCCCGCTCGGCACGCAATGCACATTCCCAGACGATTGCCACACGCCACCCGGAGGCCAGTAGTTCCTTCCTCACACGTCGGTCCCGCGCCACGTTGCCCCTGAATTTCGCTCGCCAGAAATCCGGCCGTGTGGCGGGGACGGTCGCGTAGGGGCATTCTTGATGACGATGCCAGAAGCAGCCATGTACGAAACAAACAGCGCCAAACCGATGGAAGACGAGGTCGGGCGTCCCCGGGAGCTTCCGATCATGAAGCCGGTACCTGAGACCGCGCGCATGCAGCGCACGGCGAAGCACCATCTCCGGTTTCGTGTCCTTGCCGCCTATTCCGGCCATCATTCGCGACCGAACGGCCCGACCAACTATATCGACCATGGGCTGTCCTGCATCGAATGGGAGGAACGGCGCCGTGTGCGCATTCCACAAGACAACTCAGAGGCGCTCAAGGAAGGTACTGTTATCGTGCGAACCATAGCCCAATCCGAACACGAGCATGCGAGAGAACCGATCAGGGATCATGACACGGGCCTCATGGATCAACTCCAGCGTCGCGCCCCGATTTCGTATCTCGCCACACGCGGTCCACGCCTGGCCATCGGCCACTATCCTTCGTCATGCCCATCTGCAGCCGCCCTGCCATGACTGACTTCGTACCCGTGGTCGACCTCTTCTCCGGCCCCGGTGGCCTTGCCGAGGGATTTGCCTCCTTCAAGGATCCCCGCGGGCGTCCTCGGTTCCGTATCATTCTCTCGGTTGAAATGGAGCCAACAGCCCATCGCACGCTGCTGTTGCGCGGCTTCCTCCGAAAATTCCCGTCAGGACTTCCGGCGGAATACTATGATTTCCTCAACGGGCACGTATGTCGTGAACCGGACTGGGCAAGCCTCTACCCTGGCGAATGGCAGGAAGCTTGCGACGAGACGCGGTGTCTGACGCTGGGCACATCCGACGCGAGTTCCTTCCTCCGACAACGGATTGCGAAGATTCGCACCATGCACGGCGGCAGGACCGTGCTCCTTGGCGGTCCCCCCTGTCAGTCCTATTCGGTGGCTGGAAGAGCCCGGAATGCTGGCAACCTCCTCTACGACCCGTCGAACGATGAACGGCAATCGCTCTATCTGGAATACGCAAAGGTGCTGCGGCAGCTTCAGCCGGCTGTCGCAGTCATGGAAAATGTCAGAGGCATGCTCTCCGCCAGGCACGGCGGCAGACCGATATTTTCCGACGTCATGGAGTCTCTCGCGAATGCGGGAGGGAAGGACCGATACCGTCTCTACTCCCTGGCTCCCCTCCATGCAGGCCGATCATGGAAGGACGGACTGAACCCGAAGGATTTCCTCGTTCGCTCGGAGGAGCACGGCATACCACAGAAACGTCACAGAGTATTCGTCGTCTGCATTCGTGGCGACGTTGCTGCCACCTTGCGAAGTGATCTCCCGCCGGCACTCGATCAAAGTGATCGCACGGCCTCAGTGCATGACATCATCGGCGCAATGCCGATGCTTCGCAGCCGACTCAGCTGGGACGACGATGACTTCTCGTGGCAGCAGGTCCTGAAAAAGGCGCATCGGCTCGCCCTTCGGAACATGCCCTCCATGGCGCCCGAAATGGAGCGGAACTTCCGCCTGGCGCTGGATCGTGCCCTGGCCTCGACGTCGGGCGCAGCACTGCCCTTTCGTGAGGCACAGGGGAACACCGGCTTCCCCAACACGTGCCCATCCGCGCTGCGCGACTGGATCGTCGACCCCAACCTCGCCCGGCTGCCCAACAACGAGACCAGGGGGCACATCGACGAGGACCTCGCCCGATATCTCTACGCCGCCGCCTACGCATTTGCCTCAGGCAGATCGCCAAGGGCCCGTGACTTCCCGCGAGCGCTGGCCGCCAGGCACAGAAGCTGGAACACGGGCAAATTTGACGATCGCTTCCGGGTTCAGCTGCCCGATCATCCTTCCACCACGATCACCAGTCACATATCGAAGGACGGGCACTACTTCATTCATCCCGATCCGGCCCAGTGCCGCAGTCTCACCGTCCGCGAGGCTGCCCGCCTTCAGACGTTTCCCGACAACTACTTCTTTCACGGCGGTCGCACGCAGCAGTATGTGCAGGTCGGCAATGCCGTCCCGCCCTATCTCGCGAGGCAGATCGCACGAGAAATCAATGAGGTGCTGGGTCATCGGGATTCCACCGGCGATCAGGACCTGGCCGGCCGGTCGGCGAACACCGTCCGGCGGTCCGGTATCGAGCCGATCCCCGTCCCGCTCGTGAGCGCAGGCAGCTCATGATCGAAGATCCTCGACAACAGGAACTGGAGCTCCCGCCACGCGCGTCTTCTCTGGTGGAGAGCCTCCGCGACATGGGGTACTCCCTGCGGACCGCCCTCGCCGATGTCATCGATAATTCGATAACCGCGGGAGCCCGCAACATCCACCTCCTTGCGGACACGCATCATGCGGCGCCGGCAATCGGCATACTCGACGACGGGGTCGGCATGACCGAGGGGGAACTCCTCGAGGCGATGCGGCCCGGCACGCGAAACCCTCTCGAGACCCGCGCCACCAACGACCTCGGGCGTTTCGGCCTCGGCCTGAAGACCGCATCATTCTCGCAATGCCGGCGCCTCACGGTGGTGACGCGGAAGGCCTCGGCCGTCTCCTGCGCGACATGGGATCTCGACAAGGTTGCGGAGCGGGACCGATGGCTCGTCGAAATCCCGGACAGTGCCGACTCTGTCCGCTGGTCAGACAGATTGCACAATGACGGCACCTTGGTCGTCTGGGAAAAATTGGACCGTCTCGTCAGTCCTGACCGGCAAGATGGCAGGCACGATCTCGTGCGACAGCTCGACGAAGCGGCAACCCACGTCGAGTTCGTCTTCCATCGCTTTCTCTCCGGTCGGCAAGGCGGACGTCTGGCGA
>JAPOOQ010000122.1 GCA_026713345.1 Gemmatimonadota bacterium
AGGCTCCACTGGTGTGAACACTCCGTTGGCGTACGTGGCCTTCACAGTTGTGGTCATGGCTGATCCTCCCAGCGCACCTGTCCCTATCCTACCGCGCCAACGGCGTGCCTTGGACGCCGAAACGGTGCCACGGCTTCCTCAGGAAGACGGGACAGTCCTGTTGCGCGACGCGTCGTTCCGCGTGATTGTCCTGCGGAATGGCACACAGGCGGATTCCGGTTTGTGACTGTTGAACGTCCATGCCGATGTTCGTTCAATGGTGACAAACTCCGACCCCTCGACTCCCTCGATCATCGGGATCTCGACGCGCACATCAGCCTCCTCGCGCGAGGCGTTGATGCGGACGTGGAGCGCCTGAAGCAGCAGTTCGAGGTCGTCCCCCTCGGCCCTCGTCACCCACTCGCGGATGAATCCCAGCACCTCCGGCATCTGCTCTCGCAGCATCTCGGGATCGGGGCCGGGCTCGCACTCTGAGCGGAGCTGAGCCTGCTCGCGCTCAAGCGAGGCCCTGCGCCTTGTGAGCCGATTCCGCTTCTGCTGGTAGGTGTCCTTGGTGACCTCGCCGTCCGTGTAGAGGTCGACGAGGCGGTCATGGCTGTCGTCGATGTGGCTGAGCTCGCGCGCGAGCTCAGCCAGCCGGGCGGCGTGATCCGTCCCCTCCTGCAACCGCTCGGCCATGCCGATCGCGAGATCCGGGGCGGCCAACACTTCCTCGATCGCACCAAGCACTGCCGTCTCAAGGGCGTCCTTTGGAACCTGCCGACCTGAGCAGCGCTTCTCCGCGTTGGACAGGTAGAGGCGATTGCAGCGGTAGTAGAAGTAGCGCCCACGCTGCACCGACTGCCCGACCATACCTGCGCCGCAGTGCTTGCAGCGCAGCCGCCCACGCAGCGGGTACTCGCGTGAAGGTGCCCTTGCGTTGCGACGCTCGGGGTCCTCGAACCGGGCCTGAGCACGGGCGAACAACTCCGCGGAGACGATCTGCGGCGACGCCCCCTCGATCACGATGTGCTCGCTCGGATCCTGCTCGACCACGCGCCGCTTCCGACCGCGACCACCCGGTTGTCGGATCATCTCAACCTTGGTGCGGCGGTAGACGGTGCGGCCGGTATAGGTCTCGTTGCGCAGGATCCGGTGGACCGTCACCGGGTACCACTGCTTGCCAGTCAACGTCGGAATGCCGTCGGCGTTCAGGTCGGTGGTGATGCGATTCACGGCCTGACCTGAGACCCACTCCTCGAAGATGCGACGGACGACTGCCGCCTGTCGGGGGTTGAGCACGCGCTGCCCCGTTTCGGGTTCGTAGATGTACCCGTAGCAACCGGCGCCTGTGCCCTGTGCGAGTTTGCCGTTGCGGGCGCGCTCCGCCTTGCCACGCATCGTCCGTTCCACGATCTTCTCGCGCTCGACCTCCGAGACGAAAGCACGAGCAGCGATGATGAACTTCCCGATCGCCGTGTCCTCGAAGTCCTCGGTCACGAACTCGAGGCGCACACCGTTCGTCTCGGCCTCGTCGAAGAGCACCCCAATGTGATTCTGATTACGGGACAGGCGGTCGAGGGCGTACGCAAGCACGACATCACACTCGCCGTCGTGCATCAGGCGGCGCACCTCGGCCATCCCCGGCCGCTCAAGGGACGACCCGCTCTCGGCATCGCGGATCGAGCGGACGACGGTGTGCCCCGCGGCCTCGGTGTACTCCACGCCCGCTCGTTCCTGCGTGTCGAGTGAGGTTCCTTCGTCCGCCTGGGTGTCGGTCGAGACCCTAGAATAGATAACCGTTCTCATGTTCTACCCCCTGCCCATCTTACCGTGGTCGACGTCTCGAACCGCGGTGCTCGTCGCTGGGTTTGCCTGGTCAGCGTGTGACGCCCCGTCCGCCTCCGTCTGGGCGGTCGTAAACTCGGTGAGGATTCGAACCCAGAGGTCATTCCAGGCCTTCTCGGGCTCCTCGCCGCACACCTTGACCTCGAGCCGCGCACGAACCTTGCGCGGCTTCCTTGCTTGCTTCTTTTTTCTGTTTGCTCGGCTCATCCCACTTCGCCCCGGTCGTGCGGGCCGCGACGGAGACACGCTCGTCACGGCGGCCTGTTGCTCGCCGCCGTTGGGTTGGCCCGGCGGCGGGCCGCCCGGCCCCCCCGCGGGGGGGCCGGGCCCGGCTAAGCCGCGCGCCGACCGAGAGAGAAGTGGTCGCGGGGGTGGTCGGATGAGCGCCGGGGCGCGCTGTGTGGGGCATCCGCGAATCAGGCCGACGGATCAGGGTGATCGGCGGGCGTTCTGGACCTGACGCGGAGGGGTGGGCCACTCTTGACGATCAGGAGTCGACGGCACTGTGTAGAAGGACGGAGTCAATGGTTGGATCGACCGGAGGGGAAGCGACCGTCCCAGAGAGACAGGTGATTGGCGATCGAGAGCATCAGTCGCACGAGGCCGCTCCGGGGGCCTTGCCTCAACAGCTCGGCACCCATTTAGCCCGATGCGGAACGCGCACCGGGCATGAAACCCGCCCGCTGGCGGGTTCTTGTAGTGCTGGGTTGGGGGATGTGGGGTAGTACGGCGATCGCCATCACCGGAGGTGACCGTGTGCCCTGCGACGGGCTCCCTCGCCCTGGCTCGGTGCGCCCTTCGCGGAGCAGGGGGTCGGAGGGGCTAGCTGTAGTTCCCTGGGACGTTGTTACAGGCGTGAGGCGGGAACAGCCCCGCCGATACCGCCATGCGGTCGGCGAGCATTGTAGCGATAGAGCCAGCGCGGGAGCGCGTGGAGGCGTTGGGCGTTGGAGCGGGATGGGCGGGCGTAGGCCCACTCGTTCGTGCCCTGCCGTCAGCGCCTGGTTGGCGCGGCACTGCAGGGCCTCGTGTGAGCAGAGGTGCAGCTCGGCCATGCCCCTACACGGGAGCAGGTAGCCGCAGTCCGCGCACTCGCCGCTCTCTACCTCCGCGGGGTTGTGGCGGTCGCCCCACTCCTTCGTCTCACCGGACATCGACATACCTCATCTCTCCTTCCGGGCGTTCTTGTCGCCCATGCACGCCGCGGCATTCGCCGCAGCGCTGTGTGTGCCGGCGGCGCACCCCACCGCGCGCCCCGCAGGGCGTCGGGCGGGCGAGCCGCGTTACGCACGGAGCCGCGACCGCAGCTCCGCGCACATACCTCGCAGTCCGGACGGACCGCGTAGATCTCTCGCCTGTGTTGGACGGACCAGTGGCAGCGTCAGTTGCGCTGCCGCGCTGCGGGCCGGGGAGGACGGCGTCCTCGCGATCCCGTCGCGGGTGATTCCCGTGGCGCTGCGAGGTGCGTCCGCTGCTCGGGACGGGCTGACGCAGGCATGGGGGGAGCGGTCATCCCGGCGGGTCGCAAGAGCGAGCAGCCGCGATGTGTGGCGCGTCCGGCCGTTGAGGGCGGTTGCGCGGTGCCGGCGTCGCTGCCTGCCGGTGACGGCGGACGGTTCGGCCTGGGATCGGGATACGGCCCTGGGGCTGCGTCCCTGCGGTTCACGTGTTTCTATCGCCGTCGCGATCGTCCTGGGAGTAAGGGCTCATCCGTGTAACCGGAGGAGGGCTCCCGACAGGATTGGCGTCCGCGGTGGATGGGCTGTTGTGCCCTTCGCACCCGAAGCCGTGGTTTCCATGACCCGTATGGGCTCTCCGCTCAGGGAGTACATGGTTTTGTCTCTACACTATAGTTATAGCCCGCCGCCCTCCGTTTCGTTGACGATTTCGGCGTTTATAACGCATAAAATTGACGTTTTGCGTCCCAAAGCGTCCCAAAGCGTCCCAAAGCGTCCCAAAGCGTCCCAAAGCGTCCCAAAGCGTCCCAAAGCGTCCCAGGCACGCAGTAGCGTCCCATGGAGTG
>JAPOOQ010000123.1 GCA_026713345.1 Gemmatimonadota bacterium
GCGCAGCTGCTTGTTGCCCTGCGCAGCCTGGGAGATCGTGCCGGAGCCGACGGAATAGGTCTCGTACTGGTTGGCGAATTGCGGCCGCCGTCCCGCGGTCCCGCGCGACCAGTGCAATTTGAACTCGTTGATCTGGTCCGGAAGCGGCCACCAGGCCTCGAGCGAGGGACGGTAGGCCAGCGATGTCCGGTAGTACGTCTGCCAGCGCTGGGCGGCCCCGAACAGGCTGGAACCGTCCTGGCGGACCACGCCGTCGAAGATGTACTTGCCCTGGTAGTCGAGCCCGGTGATCAGGAAGTAGCCTTCCTCGCGGGTGGTATTCTGGTTCGAATTGACTCGGTGGGTCTCGGGGTCCGTGTTGTTCAGGCGCGGCACGCCAGCCGCGACGAAATCGTCACCGCGCGCGTAGAAGTAGTCGTAGTCCTGCGTTCTCTGCAGGTAGCGCGCGCGCGTCCGGGTGTTGAGATCGCCGAAGGCCCGGCTGACCGACACCGTCACCTCGCTGTTGACGCTCTGCCGGTGGGACTGGCGCTTGTCCATGTACCCGGTGCTCGGCACATCCTCATCTTCGTAGTTGTATGCGATCCCCTCGGGGAAGAGCCTCTGATAGTGGTACGCGTTGCGGTCCACTCCGAAGACGGCTTCGAGGTCAAGCCACGAGGTCGGATTCCAACGCGAGTTCACCGCCGCCTTGATGTCCTGGTTGCGCGTGATGTAGTCGCCCAGCTCCGCGAAGTAGAGCGGGTTGCTCGCCTGAGCAAGCGCGTCGGGTTCGTAGTAGTAACAGCCATCTTCGGGACAGACGTCACTTGGATTCGGGGTCCGGCCCAGGTCCATGCAGCTTTGCCGGTTTGCGTCGAGAACACTGGTGCACGGATCGCGCGCCAGCAGGTCGACGTACGGGCCCATGAAGGTCAGACCGTAGATGCTGACGTTGTAGAGGTCATTCTCGTTCTGGCTGTACTGCGAACTGAAGTTGACCGTGAGCCCCTCGCGCACCTGGTTGTCCAGATTCATCCTGAACCCCTTGCGCCCGAACCCGTCGAAGTACTGCGGGAAGAATCCCATGTCCCGGTGATGCTCGAAGGAGGTCCGGTAGTTGGTGCCGCCGTCACGGCCTTCAAGCACGCCGTAGTTCGACAGCAGCCATCCGTCCTGGAAGATCCGGTCGACGTGATCGTAGAGCTGGAAGTTGGAAGGCCACGCGCCGTCCACGAAGGACGTGTGGACGCTTCCACCGTTCAGAGCGGGGTTCTCGCCGTCGGGATCCGACAGGTTGGTGATTCGGTTTCCGTTCACGGAGACCAGCTGGCCCTCGGAGTCGAGTTCCCACGGATGGTTCTGAGAGAGGGGGATGCTCCCCACCTGCTGGTCCACACCCGTCTCGTTCCGGTACGTAATCCGGTTGTAGTCCCGACCGCCGAACCCCGTGCCCCGCTTGGTGAAGATCTGGATCACACCGTTGGCGGCGCGGGAACCGTACATCGAAGCGCCCGCGGCTCCCTTGATGATCTCGAAGGACTCGATGTCGAGCGCGGCGATGTCGTCGAAGCTGCTCGTCGTGATCACATTGTCCACAATGATCAGTGGAGCCTGGCGAGTCGATGAATTGCCTCCCCAGAGCGAGGTAGCCCCCCGGAGCATGATCTCCGAGGAACTTCCCGGATTGCCGCTGCTGCTCTGCACTTTGACGCCGGCCACCTTGCCCTGGAGCCATCCCTCGGCCGAGACGGGCGGCACCGGAAGGGCAGCGATATCCACCTTGTCGACCGTGAAGGGGAGTTTCACCCTCGGGATTCCGCGTGCCATGCCTGTCACCACGACATCCTGCACTCGGAGCGCGGTGACTATCATCTGCCCGTCCCCCTGCGCGGTCCCGCCGGCCGTCACCGATACCTCTATCGTCAACTCCTCGTATCCGAGGAGCGTGAAGGTCACCTGGTGAGAGCCGGTGGACACCCCGGGGATGATGTAGCGTCCGGACGTGTTGGTCAGCACTCCGCCCTCGGCACCGTCGAGCTTCACAAGGGCGGACTCGAGGATCTGCCCTGAAGCCGCATCGGTGACGAGGCCGGTGATCGTTCCGGTCTGCGCCGCCGCGTTCTGAACGGCAAGCAGGCAAACCAGCCCCGCCACCGGGATGAGAAGGGCCTTCCTCCTCCATTCCCGGAACCTGCGGGAGTTATTCTGTTTCATACCACTCATGGCCACCTCCTGGTGTTTGGCGGATCGATCCCGCCCGCGCTGTCAAGGCCCCGGACCAACCCGACTCCCGATCCGTTACCGGACATAACGAGCATGGACACACCGCAACCCGGTCACCCGACCGGGCCGCGGCACATCCGCACGGTGATACGAGCATAATGGGGAGCCATTTCCAAAAGCGCAAGGACTCTGTCAACGGGGGCCGGAGGGCAGCCAGGCGCGCAGGGGTGCTGGGGAGTCATCCGGAAGGCCCCGGAGTAGCCCGCAGCGCCCGCTCCAGAGGCCGGGCCCAACGCGATCGAGCCGCCGGACGGGCGCAGGGCCGCCTTCATCCGCGACCACAACCTCTGGGTGCGTGACCTTGAGACCGGCGCGGAGAGCCCCCTCACGACGGACGGGGTCGAGGACTTGGGCTACGCGACCAACAACGCCGGGCGGATCCGGCGCGATATGATGAGGAGACGGCGGGACTACTTCGTGCGGCACCCATGGTGGGTGTCGAGCCGCCGGCATACACCATCGGCGCCGGGCGTGGGCCGGTGAGCTGACGGACGATCGAAATGCGCGTGCGCGGGAACAGCCGCAGCATCCGGGGTGTGTAGCCCGGACTGTTCGCTACCCCTGGCCCGAGCACTCCGTTTGCAACTTCTGGTGGGAATGAGCTACCATACGTGAGCAGACAAACCGCGCTCGCCCCCGTAAACCGAGGAACCGACCTTTGGTCAGACAGCTGGTCAACGGCGTGGTGCTGGCCGCTCTTGCGTTTGGACCGCTGAGCGCGCCTTCGCACGCTCAGACGACGGAAGAAGTTGCACGCAAGTGGCGCGTCGCCGTGTGGGCGAAGGCCGGCTATCAGCGGCCGTCGGGCGAGTTCGCGAGAGGTCTGCCCTCCGACCTGCCGGAACTCGTCAATTTCGTATCCCAGTTCAGGGTTGATCCCGCCATGCTCTGGGGCGGCGGTGTGGAAGTGCGCTTTCCATCGACCAGCATCACCGCCAGTCTCGGCTGGGAGGTTTCCGGGGTTGCCAACGCCGTCGGGACGCTCGGAATCTGCAACGTGTTGGGGGGACCGATCTGCGAACCGACCCTGGCCCCCACCCGGTTCCAGTCGCTCATGGCCGATGTGCGCTTCCTGATGCGACGGAGGAGCGACCGCATCCGTCCCTTCTTCTTGGCCGGGACCGGACTGCGGCAAATGTCCATCGATGCTCCTTCGTGCGACCAGACCGGGGACGCCCTCCTGATCTGCCAGTTCGCCGTCGCGCTCTACGAGGATCCTTCGCCACACGGATATCTGAGGCTCGGGCTCGGACTCGAGGTTGCCGCCGGTCCGCTGTTGTTGGATGTGGGGGGGAGCGTCGGGCTGGGACAGTATGCGGGCGGAGACGATCGCACCACCAGCAACTGGTACAATGAGATCCGGATCGAGACATCGGCCGGACTCGTCGTGTACTAGGCACGCCCGTGATGAGTACGGCACGTGCGATCCTGACCTTCGCGGCCGTGGGCCTCGCAACCCTCCCGACAGGAGATTCGGTTTCGGCGACGGCGTTCCGGGTGCATGCGGGCCAGCCGGATCCGGTTGTGGCAGTTTGGCAGGATCCGGCGGAAGACGCATTCGAGCGCGGCCAGGAGCTGATTCGGGCCGGCGACCCTGAAACCGCACTGATCCTGTGGGTGTCCCTGCAGGACAGCCTTTGGGCTGCCAGGGCCGAGGATCCGCGGATCGGCGTGGCCTTCGTTCAGACTGTCGTGGAACATGGCCTCGACGACTACCGTGAGGTTGCCACACTGATCTTCGAGCGGTCGTTTTCGGGCCGGGAGGTGGCCAGCGACGCGGCGCGAAGCGAAATCATGGCCGAAGCCCGGCGCACCTTCGCCCTCATCGAGTCGGTGAACGCGGACCACTTGCTGCGAACGGGTGAGACCGACCCCACCGTTCTCGCCAGAGCGATCAAGAGATTCTGGATCCAGCGTGATCCGACGCCCACCACTCCGCTGAACGAGCGCCTGTTCGAACACTGGGAGCGGATCGTGCACGCCCGCCGCAACTACATCTACAACTACAGTTCGCCGTTTCGTACCGACGACCGGGGCACCTTCTACGTCAGGTACGGGGAGCCCGACCGGATCACCGCCGGAACGCTGACAGTCAGCGCCTTCGACCTGCAGTACCGGGGGGTGGCGATACAGGACATTATGACCGTCGATCTCAATCCCCGCTACGAGATCTGGCGGTACGCCAACATCGAGCCTCCCGCGTTCACGTATTTCCTCTTCGGCAATGTGGACCAGACCGGCCCCTTCGAATACGTAGAGGGACTCAGCGAGATCATCGGTCCGACCGCGCGGATGGCGAGAATCAACGGGATCCGCGCCCAATACTACCTGGAACTCTTTTACTACATCGAACTCGGCAAGATGGGGGGACCCTACGGCGCCCGGCTTGACGAGCTGGACCGGCTGTGGGGCGAGGCCCGTCAACCTCCAGCGGGGGTGCTCGAGGCGCGTTCGGTGCAACACGCGGTGGAGGACACCAGGGAGGCGCAGCGATTCAAGGCTCCCTCGCACTCCAGGTTCGACGACTCCCGCAAGAGCGTGCTATCCGCCCAGGTGGCGCGCACACTGGTCGGCCAGGATCCACGCCTGCTCGTCTTGGCGGTGTCTTCCCCGCTGTGGCGCCCCGAGGTAGGCAGGGAGTTGCGGGACGGCGTGTCGCTGGCGCCGTTTTCCGCCGCACACACGGTGCTCGCGCGGGATGGAAACCTCGACGAGGTGGCGAGGGCGGCCATGGTCGAACTGGATATAGAGGGCAACGTGTCCATGCTGGTGATGCGTCACGCCTCCCGGATCGGCCACCTGACCGTCGCCGCGGAGCACATGGTCCGGGGGCAGGACCTTGAAGATGCCGAAGATGTCGGCGTGCTGCCGGGCCACGCGCACTTCGCCGTCGCACGCCCGCTGCGCCGCGATGCGGTCCAGTTCGAGGTGAGCGACCTGATCGTGGGGATCGCACCGGAGTCGCTGGTGGGCGTGGACAGTCTCCCCCTGCCGCTGTTGCCCGCCTCGCGGTTCTGGCGGGCAGACCCGGTGCGAGTGTACCTGGAGATTTACCACCCGACAGGGGTAACCGACGGCGAAACCGGCAACTATGACCTGCGCGTCCTGCTCGTGCCCTTCACCGGTACGGCGACTCCCGAGGAGCTCGCCCGGTCGGACGCCGGTGGTCGGGCCGCGATCGAGATCAACATCGAGTCGCAGGCGCCCACGGGACGCCATTACTTTGATCTGGACCTCCGCAACGAGCGCCCGGGGCCGCTCCAACTGGTCGTCGAGGTGACCGACCGTTCGACAGGGGTCAGCCGGGCCCGGGCTACACCGATCGCGCTGCTGCCAAACTAGGCGGGTCGGGCGCTCAGCAGGTTCGGCAGCGGTGGTTGTTCCCGGAACCCAGCTTCTCCAGCAGCACCACGGTAGCCGGTAGCGGTGAGACGCGCTGCACGGGTCCGTTGGCCATGTCGGCCACCGTCTGCCCGCGGCGGCTCACGGCTCCGATATCGGCGCCCTGCTCCACCAGGTAGAGGATGACGGCGTGGTCGCCGCGGGCGGCCGCGTGATGGAGCGCCGTGTACCCGTTGTGGTCGCGCTGGTTCACGTCGGCGCCCAGTTCCTCGACCAGGTACCGCACGGCCGGAAGCCATCCGTGCGGCGCGTGCCGGTGCGCGTTGCCCGCGAACCCCTCCCCGTAGCCGACCCCCGACGCCGCATGGATGGGCCATACTCCCGGGCCGCCCGCCGGAACCGGGGGGAAGCCTGATACGTCCGGTGCCAGAGCGCGAAGTGAATCTGCGACTGCGGCGGAGCGCAGCAGGCTGGCGCGAACCTCGTCGTCGGCGGCGGCGAATACCTCGTCCGGAAATTCCGCGCGCGTTTCCTCCGGAAGGTCGTCCAGGACGGAGCGCAGCAGTGCGGTTCGGGCCGAGTCGGCCAGCTCGAGCCAGGTCGAATCCGAGTCGAGCTGCGTGCGGTTCTGGCGGCTCAACTGCTCGTCGGGGGTGAGGCGGCGGCGGGGAGCCGGCGCGAGGGTGGACACCGAGGGATCCGCGCCGTACTCCGCGAGCAGGCGCATCGCATCGACGTCGGTCGCGTAGGCCGCGCGCCAGAAGGCCGTGGCGCCCTCCGTGTTCACGAGGCCGCAGTTGCTGTTGCCGCACCCGCTGTACTCCATGTACCAGGGGTGGACGGTGAGACGGACGTCGGGATCCGCCCCCGCTTCGAGGAGTTCCCGCATCACGTCCAGGTAGGTCGCCTGCTGGAGGCCCATCTCCTGGGGCTGGGGATAGCGGGTGCGGGGTTGCCAGCGCGCGTTCACCGCGGCCCAGAGGGGGGTTGCGCCGTTGAGGGTCGA
>JAPOOQ010000124.1 GCA_026713345.1 Gemmatimonadota bacterium
CGAGCACGACCGGCATTTCGGGGTAGAACTCCGTGGACTCGATCCCGGCGCGCTGGGCCTCGATCATCGACTGAACCGCCGCCTGCATTGCCGGGTCGCCGGTCATCGGCTGCTGCGTTTCAAGGGACTCCAGCCGACGCTTGATCTCCTCGTTCCTGATTCGATCCGTTACGGGCCTGGGCCGGAACGGTCGGGTCACGATCCAATTCACGCGACCGCCCGGCGCTGTGAACTTGATCGCGTAGGCAGAGGAGTCGGAAAACACAACGCCCCCGCCAGGAAGCGCGCCCGCCATCAGCTCCGGCCTGAATGTCTGCCGGTCCGAGGGGGTGTTCCATGCCGTCGCAGCTGTGTCGACGGTGGCTTCCTGACCGCTGAGGTCGTAGCTCAGGACGTACCTGAACCGGGGTCTCGGCCCTGGATCAGGTCTCGACAGGTATCCGACCAAGGTCGTGGCGAGCACCCGCTCCATTCCTGGGAAGGCCTGAATGTCTGGAAGGATCGGCCACCGCCTTCGCTCGCCGCCCACAGGGATCGTGCGATCGAACTCGCCGTCTGCACCGAAGAGGGCGAATCCGATGCGCCCCGGGTCGTAGACGGCAACCCGCCCGTCCCGCATGACGGCAAACTCCAACGCGCGCGCAGAGTTGCTCCCGAACTCGCCGGGGCCCTCCCCTTCCCCGATGAACTGGCGCACCAGATTGCCCTCCGGATCGACCACCGAGATCCGCACCGCCTGCGGGTCGAGGATGTAGAGGTTGCCGGCACCGTCGAAACCGAGGCCCTCAACGCTGCCGAAGGTGTCCCAGCCACCGCCGTCCAGCGAGCCCAACCGGTAGATCTCCTCGAAGTCGGCGTCGAGGAGCCTGTCCTCGGCCGGCAGCTCGATCACCTCCTGGGCGGCGAGCGGGCGGGCGGGCGTCGCGAGCATTGTGATCAGGGCCACTGCGCCCGCCACCATACGGTCCGCATGGTCATACCTTGTCGAACAGCGGCGCGGGAGGCTCATCGGCCTTCGTGCATCCTCTTCTGGGTCTCGTACTGCATCTTCACGGTCTCGGACTCGCGCATGCGTTCGGTGTGCATGGTCCTTAGCAACTCGAGCTTTTCCCGCAGATGCCGCTGGTCCGTGGCCAGTGTCTCCACCTGCGGCATGTTTTCCTGCCGAAACTCCTCACCTCGTGCATGGAAGTCGGCAATGGCACTTGAGAGCTCACGGATCGCATCCCTGGTCGCGTCCATCTGCTCCCGCAGGTACTGGATTCCGATATCGATTTCCGCCAGCACCTCCAGCACATCTTCCTTCGTGGCCCTGTACGTGTACCGGTTCGACTCGGGTCCCCGAGTGATCTGGTAGACGAGACCCTGCGACTGGTAGGACCGCTCGACCTCGGCCTCGTACGCAGCGACCTGGCGCCTTTCCTCCTCGGCCCGGTCGGCCTCCGAAAGCAAGGTGAGGTGCTGAAGCCCCTCAAGGGCGCGCGAAGGCTCAGGTTCCCCCCGGGGCTCCTCCTCTGCCCTGGTTGCGCAGGCACCCGCGACGGCAACAACCACGCAAACCAGCCCGGCGCCGAGCACAATGCCGACACGCTGCCGGGAGGTGAGCCTCTTGTGTGCAAAGTTCTTCATGGTTTCCAACCTTTCCTTGAGTTTGAGCGATGGCGCCGACAGACTCGCCGCCACCGCGGGCATCGGGAATTGCGTGGGTGTGTGGGTGTGCGCCAGGAGTTCGGCGTAGGGCTTCGAGCGCACGAAACCGCGGGCGAGCACCTCGGTGTCGCACGATGTCTCGCGGCAGCGCTCGATCCCGCGCCGGAGCAGCCACACCAGGGGGTGGAAGGCGAAGACCGCCGAGACGAGACAGTCGAGCAGGGCCCAGGAGTAGTCCGCGCGGCGGATGTGGATGAGCTCGTGCACGAGGACGGCGTCGAGCGAATCGGGGGCTCGCAGCAACGCCCGCGGGATCATGATGACGGGCCGCCGCGCACCGAAGGTCATGGGGGCGCTGTCCGGGGGGCCTTCCAGCAGCTCCACCGGCCGGCGGACGCCGATTTGTTCGGCCAGCTTGTGCAGCATTTTCCGTGGGACCGGATCGTCGACCCGCGCGGCCACCCGCCGAAGCCTCCGAAGCTGTCGCAGGTCGGTCGCCAAAATGGCCAGCCGCCCTATCGCCAGCAGGAGAATCGCGAGCGTTGCCGCGCCGAGCAGCACCAGGGCGATGTCCGCGCCAGGGGGCCCATCGGCGGCAAGGGCAACGCCACCCGCAACCGATGGCGCCATGACCGCGCCGTCCGCCGACAGCATGGGACCGACGGGGGCAGGCGCGGCGGGCAACAACCCCGGAACCCACGGCGCCGCCAGAACCGACACCGGCAGGGCCAGCAGCAACGCCTGGCGCAAGCGGTAACCCGCGATGGGGTGAAGCCCGCGCACCCGCGCGAGCACGAACGCCGCAACCCCCGCAAGCCCCGTCCAGGCTACGACAGGCGCCCAGAACGCCCACACGCTCGCGCTTCCGATCCCTTCCAGGAACTCAAGCATCTTCTTCCTCCTCATCGGCCGCCATGCGCGCCAGCATCTTCTGGATCTCCGCGCTCTCTTCCGCGGTCAGCGTCTCGCCGCGCACCAGGGTCTGCACCAGGGCGGCGGCCGACCCATGGAAGACCTGGTCGAGGAGGTCCTGTACGAGTTCCTGACGGACTTGCGCGGGTGGGCGCGCGGGTGTGTACATGTACCGCGACTCGCTGCTGTCGCAGTGCAGGAATCCCTTCCGCGCGAGCTTCTTCATGACGGTCATCACGGTGGTGTAGGCAACCGGACGAGCCTTCAGGATGCTCTCGTGCACATCGGCCACTGACGCCTCCCCCATGGCCCAGACCCGCTGGAGAACCTCCATCTCGGTCTCGCCCAGCCTGCTGAGTGATCTGCGTCTCAATTCTCCCTCCCTGTGCGGTTGTCGCTGTGATCGTACTGCGTACTATCATGGTAATACTATCGTGATCGTAATGCAAGCCGGCCGAAACCTGCAAAGAGTCGGACATCCGATCTGCACAGGACTGCGCAGGGTCGCCGCGCCGGCCTATTGCACCGATTGCTAAGGCCCGAGCGCCCCTATCGGCATCACCCCCACGCCGTCCGGCCTCGTGTATCCGTATCCGCTCGCCACGATCACGCCCAGGGCCTGGGGCGGGCCGACCACTTCCGGGTCCACACGCTCGGCGAGCCGGAGCAGATTGCGGGCACCCTGCTCGACCATCTGCGGACCCAGCTTCACCTCAAAAGCCGCCCAACGGCCGTCTCGGGCCTGCACCACGGCATCGACCTCAAGCCGTCCGTTCTCATGGTAGTGGAAGACTTCGGCATCGGCGGCCTGCGCGTACACTCGGAGGTCGCGAACGACCAGCGACTCGAAGAGGAGTCCCAGGAACCGGAAGTCCCTGAGCAATCGGTCGGGATCGGCGCCCAGCGCGGCCACGGCCAGGGATGGATCGACGAAGTGGCGGACCGGGCGCTTGCGGAGGACCGCCCGTGAGCGCAGGTGGGTTGCCCACGCCGGCTGGTTCTCGACGATCATGATCCTCTCCAGGGCGTTGAGGTAGTCCGCGGCGGTGTGCGGTTTCATGCCCCCCTTGTCTCGGGCTCCCAGGTCCGCGGCGAGTTTCGAAGTCGCGACGGCGGTGCCAACGTTCCGGGCCAGGGAACGCAGGAGCAGCCTGACGCGTTGCGGGTCCCGGCGGACGCCATCCACCCCCCGAATGTCCACCCGGGCCACCTCGTCCACCTGGCCGCGATTGGCCCGCAGGGCACGCGCGAGCGGCCAGTCCACGCTTTCGGGCCACCCTCCCCGGCAGATGAGTTCGGCGAGCTCACCGAGGGGAATCGTGTGCTGCCCGGCACGGGGAGGGTCCCCCGCCAGCAGGCGCTTCAACGAAATGGAGCCCGAGGACCGTCCCGCCTCGTGCAGCGACATGGGGCGCAAGCGAAGTCGGACGATGCGGCGCATTCCCGTGTGCCGAGTGGCGTCGTCCGCGGGAATGGCCGACCCGGTGAGGATGAATTGGCCGGGCGCCCGCCGGTCATCGACTGCCCGTCTCACATGGTTCCAGATCCTCGGCTCCAGCTGCCACTCGTCGATGAGGCGCGGCGGGGACCCCTTCAATACTTCGGCCGGATCGGCCTCCGCCAAATGTCGAGCGTCCTCGTCGATGTCGAGCAGGACTTCGCTCGCGGCAAGCTCCCTCGCGGTCGTGGTCTTGCCGCAACCCCGAACGCCCTCGATCACCACGCAACCGGTGGCGCCGAGTAGTTCGCGCATCTCCAGATCCACGGTTCTGGGGAGGTATCGTCTCATTGGCGGGCCTTGCGGGACGGGGAGTCGTTTGCTGCGCCACGGGCTGCGCGATCACCCTATAGTTGCTTCAACGGACAGATTTGCGCAACGTGCAACGGCAGGAAAAGGACGCGTGTCCAGGCAGGATTATGACGCGTTCAACGGCAGAAATACTACGCCCGGGCCGGAAAGGAACCGGGCGGCCCACCCGTCAGCGCACGCCTTCGCGCTCGATCCGCCACACGTCCACGTAGTCCAGATCGAAGTCGCCCCGGCGGACGGTCAGCACGTGATCGGTGCCGATTGCGGGTGGCGTGACGGAACGCCGCTCGGTAGGCGCCGGCATGCTGCCCAGCAGCCGCCCCTCCGGGTCGAAGACATCCCAGCGGTTGCCGGCTTCCCGGATGACCTCGACCCATAGCGTGCCGTCGTAGCCGATGTCGATCGCCTCGATGAAGGGCTTTGCCTCGGGCCGAGGGGGCCGCAAAGGATCGCAGACAATGAAAGGGAGACTGTCGCGGAGTGCCATGTAGTCGCTGTTGCCCTCCGACCATTCCTCGTCGGAGATGGGTTCGGCCGGCAACGAGCGTTCAATTACGCGGACCGTATCGCCGTTCGCCCGCGTGACCGCGATGCGATAGTCACCGGTCATGGCCGAATACATCGCGCCGCCAGGGCCGGGACGCTGCACCAGCTTCGTGGCGAAGGGAATCCCGAAGAAGTGGATATAGCCTCCGTGCTCACAGTGGACCGAGGGCGAATTCGGTCCCTCCAGCTGTAGCAGCGTGTCTCCGGTCTCACCCCGGCTATCGACGCCGACGAACTCCCACGACCTGCCCGGAACCGACGTGAGCGTGACGTGATAGGCCTCGTCGGCGCCAACGCGCCAGAAGCGGACGAAGCCCGGTCCGCCGCTCAGCCCTCCCTGAATCCGCCGCTGGCCGAGGAGCTCCCCCTCCGCCGAGAACTCGCTGATCCGACCCTGTTGCGAGTCCAGCGCCAACAGCCGGTCCCCGAGCCAGGCGACGGAATACAGTCGCGCGAACTCGCCGGGGCCTTCGCCGTCTCTTCCAAACGTGCGCCGGTGGACGCCGTCAATACCGAAGACACGCACCTCGCTGTTCATTCCGTCCGCGACGAACACGGCGTCGTCGGGCCCCAGCGCAACGTCGTAGATCCTGCCGAACTCGTCCGGGGAACCGGTGCCGCTCAGCGATTCCGGTCCGATAGACGTGACCCGGGTGAGCCGCCACTCCGGCGGCGTGCCGCTGTTGGTGACGCGAACCGTGCCGTCAACGGTGTCGATGGTGGTGGTGACGCCGGGGGCGGGGGTGGGGGCCGAGTCGCTGTCCGGGCTGCAGGCCGCGAGAAGAAGAGCGGCGGCGATTGCGCCGAGTAGCGCAACCCCGGCCATCGAGCGGGCAGACCCGACCATGGCGAGCCGCCCCGTGGTGCCCTTCAAGGATCTGCGCTTCAATGTTCTCTCCTGCTGAGATTCCATGCCTGGACCCGTTGCACGCCCAACTCATCCTCATGCACGCCCAGCAACTGGCCGTCGCTGACGCCATGGAGCTTCAACGCCGCCGGTACATCGACACGGCCGAGGTACCTGCCATCCGGTTGGAACACATCCCAGTGAGCCGGTGCTCCGCGTGGCAACATGTACCGCTGCGCCCAGATCACGCCAGTGTCCGCGGCCACCAGCCTGTCGTAGCCGGGGAGCGTGGCCGGAAGGGGGAAGTCCTCCACGAGGGCAAGCAGCCGCTCATTCGGCACCCATGCCTCCAGGTGTTCCTCCGTCCAGACCGGAGGCGTCTCCGCCAGCCGGGCGATTCGGTTCAGCTTCCCTTCGGTGTCGAACAGGCGAACCTCGTACGTTTCGCCCGTGGTGGCCGCAACCCCCGCCGGGTGCCCCGTGGCCGCCGACTCCAATGTGAACGGGACGGGCATGTGGAGCACGTCTCCATCCGACCGCAGGATCCCCTGAGCTACCCCGGGGAGCCGCGCCACCGTCTCGATGACCGACCCATCCAGCCGGTGCAGCAGAAACTCCATGCTCGAACGGCTCGCCTCGCCGTGTGCCAAATCCCTCTCGCCGAGCGTCGTGACCGAACTCAGTATCGACCCCTGCCCTCCCGGTCCCCAGAACCTGAAGAATATCGGCACCTCCACGCCCTCGATCCTCGACACACGTTCGATCTCACCCACCGGCCCGAATTCGGTGATCCGCAGCTGCCACCCATCCACCGCGAAGATGTTGCCCCCGGTGCCCGGCCACGCCCCGCTCAGGCTCTGAAACTCGCCCGGCCCCTCCCCTTCACGCCCGATCGTCACCACATGCTCCCCCCCGGCGCCGAACACACGGATCTCTCCCCACCCGGTATCCCCGACCACCAGCCTACCCTCCCCGTCGCGCGCCACCGACACAATCCGCTGAAACATGAGCGCGTCCGGTCCGTCGACGACGCCAACGGTGAGGGCCGGCTCGTCGGCCACGCGCGCGTAGATGGCGTCGCCGGTCGCGCTGGTGAGGATGCGAACGCCGGCCGAGTCGGTGACCACCGCATCCTGGCTGGTGGCAACCGCGGGTTGGCTGAGCGCGACGCACGCCAGCGCCGCACAGAACAGGGGCATGGGTTTCACGGGTTTGGACTCCTCTTGTCTCGGGTCGACTGGTGGTCTCATCTCAGGGTTCGACTCCAGGAAGAGTTCATGTGGTTGGCTACGCGCTTCATGCGATCAACTATGATAATAGTTTCACAGACTTGCAAGCCCCCCGGTACGTAGATGACATGCCGCTGACCGGGGTGGTTACATTGTCGGTTGGCAAGACGTGGGAACGCCAACCCATTCGATGAGGGCAGCCAATGACGACAGCCATAGCCAAGGGGAAGCTCGACCAGCTGAGGGAGAGGCTCAAAGAAATCATCCTTGACACTTTCCCTCACGTCACCTTCAGCAACATCTGGGTCGTCCCTCGTGAGTCGTTCTACGGCGACCTTATGATCGACATCTGGTCCATTTACGAGGGGGATCTGCAACAGCTCCATACGCCGGAGAGATACGGGCTCAGGACCCGGCTTCACGATGCCATTCGAGACTACGGTGTCGACGCATCCCCGAGCCCGCGGTTCGTCCTGGAATCCGAGGCGGGAGACTGGAAGCCTGAAGGCGTCTGATTTCCTGGGATCGGCCGAGACTCTGCTTTCCGGGACCGGAAGCCCGCGGGAGACGGACCTGCGCCGAGCGGTCAGTACCGTCTACTACGCGCTCTTCCACAGCATGGCAAGGAGTTGCGCTGACACCCTGATTGGAAATACACGCCGGGTGCGGAAGGGGCCGGCCTGGCGACGCACATATCGAGCCCTCGAACACCGAACTGCGAGGCGCATGTGCTCTCGAAGGGAGGATATGGTCTCTTTCGCAGAAGACATCCAGCGCTTCGCCGAGTCTTTTGTTGGGCTTCAGGATGAGCGGCACGCGGCCGACTACGATCCCGCGTGGACTCGATTCGAGTCACAAGTGACGGACTGGATCGATGAAACCAGGGAGGTGATCGGACGCTTCGAGCGTACTCCACCGGAAGACCGTCGCGCCTTCGCCGCGCATGTGCTCTTCCGCCGCCGCAGCTGATCCTCTACCCCGGCATCCTCCTGAACAGCCTGAGCACCGACACGAACGCCAGCGCATACATCACCGCGCCGAGCAGGAACGGCGCCCCCGGCAGCTCGATCGGCGCGCTCGGCGAGGTGAAATAGCTGAAGAGCCCGGCTGTGAAGATCAGCGGCGCCACGATGCTGGTCAGGCTCATCAGCGACTGGATGCCTCCCTGCACCTTGCCCTGGTCCTCGGACGGCACGGCGCCCGCCACCAGACTCTGGATGGCGGGCCCGGCGACGCCCCCGATCGACCCGAAGACGATGAACGCGAACAGCATCCATCCCGCCGTGGCGAAACCGTACCCCAGGTACGTGATGACCGCGACGACCAGCCCGTACAGAATCGCGCGCCGCTCCCCCAGCCGCGTCACGATGGGCCGCACCAGTCCCCCCTGCACGATCGCCGCCATGATCCCGACGAGCATCAGCGACAGGCCGTTCATCTGTTCGTCCCATCCGAACTTGTGGCCCGTGAAGAGCACCCAGACGGTTTCGAGCCCCCGCTGGGCCAGCACGACGAAGACGAACACCGCGGTCAGGCCGGCCACCAGCGGGTAGGAGCCCAGCACGAAGAGGCTGCCGACGGGATTCGCCTTCTTCCAGCTAAAGGCGCTGCGCTTCTCTGGCGGCAACGACTCCGGCAGCACGAAGAAGCCGTAGAGCCAATTCACCAGCGCCAGCCCCGCCGACACGAAGAACGGCAGCCGCAGGTCGATTCCCCCCAGGAACCCTCCGAGGGCTGGCCCGAAGATGAAACCCAGGCCGAAGGCCACGCCGATCAGCCCGAAGTTGCGCGCCCGGTCCTCGGGCTTCGAGACGTCCGCGATGTACGCGTTGGCCGTGGTGATGCTCGCCCCCATCACCCCCGCCAGCAGGCGTCCGACGAAGAGCCAGCCCAGGGTGGGCGCGAATCCCATGATGATGTAATCCACGCCGAGGCCGAAAAGGGCGATCAGGATCACCGGCCTCCGGCCCACGCGGTCCGAGAGCGACCCCAGCACCGGCGCGAAAATGAATTGGGCAAGCGCGTACGAGGCGGCCAGAACCCCGAACCAGCGCCCGGCCAGCGCGGTGCTCCCGCCGGCGAAGTCCTTGATCAGTTCGGGAAGAATGGGGATGATGATTCCGATCCCCAGCACGTCGATGAAGACGGTGATGAGGATGAAGATCATCGCGGCCTTGCGGCGCTGTCCGCGTGCCATCACACCAACCCTGCCCCGGGGGAACCGCGCTGCCGAGCGGGAATCTCGCAGCAGAAGCGCATAATCTATGGACTTCGAGGCATTCGAGAGAGAAGCGCGCCAGGTCTTCGAGGCGATCCCGCCGCGTTACCGGGAGGGGGTGGACGGACTGACCGTGCACCGCAAACCACTCGGCCACCCCCGCTTTCCTGGGATCTTCACGCTGGGCGAGTGCGCGACCGAAGGCTACCCGTCGAACTGGGAGGGGCCCGAGACCGTGCGGTCGGTGGTCCACCTCTACTGGGGGTCGTTCCAGGCACTGGCCGGCATGAACCCCGCCTTCGACTGGGCCGAGGAGATCTGGGAGACGCTGACCCACGAGATCCGCCACCATCTGGAATCGCTTGCGGACCGCGACGACCTGGGCGGCGTCGACTACGCGATGGAGCAGGCCTTTCAGCGGGACCGGGGGCTCGAGTTCGAACCGGACTACTACCGGCATGGGGACCGGATCGGGCCCGGCGTCTACGCGGCCGAGGACGATGTCTATATCGAGCAACTCTGGAATCCGGCCGACTTCGCGCGTGCGGAGCGGATTCCGTTCGCGTGGGCGGGCAGGAGCTACGAGATCGGCCACCCGGTCGAGCTGGGGGACATCCACTTCATCCGGATCGTGGAGGGGATCCCGGGGCCGCCGTTTCTGGAGCTGGTGCTGGTGCGGCGGGACTCGTTGTGGCAGCGGATGCGGCGCGTGTTACGGCGAGCCGGGATGGTCGTGTACGAGTCGGATGCGGTGGCGGTGGTGATTCAGTAAAGCAAACACGACATTTTGTAAGGTCGCCTTGTCAATGAATCAGCAGGACTGGCAGCGGTGGGTGTTCTTCGAGCCCAGCTTTTCCAGTAGAACCACCGTGGCCGGGAAGGGTTGCACTCGCTGCACCGGCCCGTTCGCCATGTCGGCGGTCGTCTGGCCGCGGCGGTTCAGGGCGGTGACATCGGCGCCGTGGCCGATGAGGTAGAAGATCATCTCGATGTCGCCCCGGGACGCGGCGTGGTGGAGCGGGGTGGAGGCGTTGGCGTCGCGCGCGTTGACGTCGGCGCCGCATTCCTCGACCAGGAAGCGCACCGCGGCCATCCAGTTGTCGGGGACGTGACGGTGGGCGTTGCCCGCGAAGGACTGGCCGTAGCCGACACCCGACGCCGCGTGGATGGGATGGATGGCCGGTCCGCCACTCGGCACCGGAGGCAACCCGGAAGGATCCATTTCCTCCTCCTCCTCCTCCTCCTCTTCCGCCGGTGCCTGCCGGCGACGGCGCTGGGGAGGCTTCATGGTGGCGATGCCCGGGTCGGCGCCGTGATCCTTCAGGAGTCGCATCGCGTCCACGTCGAGTGCGTAGGCGGCCCGCCAGAAGGGGGTGGCGCCCTTCAGGTTGATGCCGCTGCCGCGCAGCACGCCGAAGGTGTATTCCATGTACCAGAGGTGACTGGCAAGGCGGGCGTTGGGGTCGGCGCCCGCGTCGAGGAGCGCCTGCATCAGCTCCAGATAGGTGGAGTGCTGGTGGAGGTGCTCGGTGGGGTGGGAGTATGACGCTCTCGGTGCCCACTGCCGCTCGAGGACCGCGTAGAGGGGGGTCGTTCCCGCCTGGCTGGCCAGGTTGGGGTCCGCGCCGCGATCGAGGAGGAGCGCAGCGAGGTCGAACTGGCCGTTGACGGCGGCCATGAGGAGGGGGGTGGTCCGGTCGCCGGCCGATGGCTGGTTGATGTCGGCGCCCCCGGCGAGCAGCACCAGCGCCACCTCGGTGTGACCCTGCCGGACCGCGTGAAGCAGGGGGGTGAGCCCGCCCCAGGCACCGATGGTCTGGGCGTAGGACAGGGGACGGGGCTCTTCGTCCTCATCAGACGGGTCCTCACCCTCGGTGGATTCTGTATTTTGTGTATTTTGCGTATTTTGTGTAGAGTCCGCCTCGGCCACGGCTTCGGCGGAATCCGGATTCTCGCCGGACAGGGTCGCATCCTCCTCCCCTGCCACCTGTCCCTCCTGATCGGCCAGCTGCGCTTCCTGGCCGGCCTCCCCTTCCTGGTCCCCTTCGGCTTCCTCCGCATTGTCGTCCGCCGGGTCGGGCACGTCCGGCCAGCGGCGCTGGATCTCCCGGGCGGCCTCGATCGCGGCCTGGACCTGGCTCGGGGTCGGCTGCCAGTCGGGGCCCCCGCCCTCCTTCTCCCGGAAGGCGGCGATGAACTCGTTGAGGCGGCGTTCGGCGGCGGCATCGGCGTCCGACTGTTCCTCGACGTCGACCACGTGCGCGGTGAGCGAAGGGTCGGCGCCCGCAGCCAGCAGCGCCTCGATCGCCGCGACACGGTTGGCGGCCGCGGCGAAGATCAGCGGGGTCTGGCCCCACGCCGCTTCCCGCGCATTCACGTCGGCCCCGCCCGCGGCCAGCACCTCGATCACGCGGGGGTCGCCCGACGCCGCGGCCAGGTGGAGCGGTGTGGCGCCCGAGTTCGTCGTGGCGGCGCCGGGATCGCTGCCCGCCTCCATCAGCATCTCGACGAGGGCCACGCTCCCCGCGCGCGCCGCCAGGTGGAGCGGCGTGTAGTGCCCGATCCTCGTCCCGGCATCGACCCTCGCGCCGGCGTAGAGGAGCACTTCGCAGAGCGGCCCGTCGCCGCGCTCGGCGGCCCAGTGGAGCGCGGTCATGCCGTCCCCTTGCGGTGCGTTCACGTCGGCGCCGTCGCGCAGGAGGCGGCGGACCGCGTCGAGATCGCCCCGCTGGGCGGCGTCGGCGACCGGGGAGGCACCGCGGGCGACCGGTAAGGCGCCCCGGGCGACCGGTGAGTTGGCCACGGCGACCGGCAAGTCGGTGGCGGTAACCGGCGAGCCGGGGGCGGGGATTAGAGAGCCGGAAGCGCCGACCGGCAAGTCGGACGCGCCGCCAATACCGGGCGAACCGGCAACCCCAACCGCAACCGGAACCAGCATCGCCGCCAGGGCTCCGCAAACAACCCGTACGGCCATGGCGGCGCCCCCGCCGGGCCGGCCGCCCCCGCCGGGCAGGCGAATCATGCCGGCGCCCGGGCCGTCACGCCCACGAAAACTCCCCCGTCGAGTCCCCGAACCCCGCCAGGTCATCGTGCCCCAGCCTGTGCAGCAGCGACGTGAACACGTTCGCCATCGGCGTTCCGCCCTCGGCCCTGACGTGCACGCCCCCGTCCAGCTGCCCGTTCGCGCCACCCATCAGCACCAGAGGACAGCGGCGGTGGTTGTGCAGGTTGGCGTCCCCCATCGGCGAGCCCCAGACGATCATCGAGCGGTCGAGCAGGCTGTTGTCCCCGTCCATCGTCTCGTCCAGCCGCTTCAGGAAATAGGCCATCTGGCCGGTGCGGTACTGGCAGATCCTGTTGAACTCCATGATCGCCTTCTCCCGGCCCCCGTGGTGGGAGGCGGGATGGACCCCGCGCTCCGAGCCGCTCTCCGGGAAACGGCGGTTCGACGCGTCGCGGCCGGTCTTGAACGCGACCACGCGGGTCGTGTCGGTCTCGAAGGCGAGGACCTGCAGGTCGAACATCAGGCGCATGTGTTCGGAGAACGAGTCCGGCACCCCCGGCGGGGCCCCCGGCAGCTCGCGCGGCTCCCCGCTGGTGTTGCGCGCCTCGATCCGCTCGATCCGGCGCTCGATCTCGCGTACGCTCTCCAGGTAGCGGTCCACCCGGCGGCGATCCTGCGCCCCCAGCTCCCGCCTCAGCCCGGCGACCTCCTCGGCCACCCAGTCCAGGATGCTCTCGTGCGTGCGCCGCCGCCGCGCCCGCTCCTCCGCGCTGCCCCCCGCCCCGAAGAGCATGTCGAAGGCGGTGCGCGGACTGCGGATCATCGGTAGCGGGTCCGTCGGCGACGCCCAGCTGATCGAATCGGTGTACGAGCACGAGTAGTTGTAGTCGCACCCGCCGCCCTTGTCGGTCCGCTCGATGCAGAGCTGCAGCGACGGCAGCGCGGTCTCCTGCCCGAAGCGCTGCGCGTGCAGCTGGTCGAGCGACGTGCCGCAGAGGATGTCCGACCCCTGCGTCTGTTTCGGGTGCGATTGGGTCAGGAACACCGCACTGGAGCGGAAGTGGTCGCCGCCGACCTCCTGCGCCTCGAACGCCTCCGCCATGCGCACGTCGGTGTTGCTGATGATCGTCAGGTGGTCGCGCCAGGGCTCCAGCGGCTTGAGGACGTTGGCGTCGGAGAGTTCGAAGTCGCGTCCCACCGCGGCCGGGGCGAAGAGATGCTGCGTTGCGCCCCATTCGTTGCACCCCGCGACGCCGTGGACCTCCTCGATGCAAATGAGGCGGGTGGGCTGGTCGGCGGCTGTGGCTCCGGCACCGGCCGCGGAACGGACCCGTCCCGCTGGGAACATCGCATCCAGCAGCGGCAGCGCCACCGTGGCCCCCGCGCCCCGGAGGAAGGTGCGCCGCCCAACGGATCGGCCTGTCAGAAAGTGCATTCGCTCGCCCCTTTTGGAATCGTTGGCCATCCGCGCTGGAAGCCGCTGGCGTTTCGAACCGCTCCGCTGTCCGGAGCGCCCGGGCAGGTTTTGTATTCTATCCCCCACCCCATCGCGCGCGCTATGAGAACGCGCGCCCAACTGCTACGATCTCCCGCGCCGGTTCAACCGATAGCGCTCGACGGTCTGGATTCCGGTGTCGATGTCGGACCTGGAGCCGAGGATTGCGTCATCCCCAATCCAGGAAACACCGAAGTCGGGTAGCGCGATCGTCCCCAGCCAGCGGCCTTCCGAATTGAACACGCTCCATTCCCGCCGTCCGTCGTCATATGCCCAGAGGTATCCCGCCGGGTCCACCTGGAGATCGATGATGGCCGCGAAGTGGCGGCCCGACAGTCGTTCCTCCGTCTCACGTTCCCAGCGGCGCCAGTCCAGATTCGGGTACACCGACGTTGCCAGTTCCTTCCATTCCGCGAGGTCATCGTCCGTTGCCGGGAGCGGATCAATCGTTCGCCTGATGATCCGCTGAAGCGCGCCCGTCGCCGAGAATTGGTGGATCTCGAAGCGATCCCCGTTCGTGATGTACACCGACAACGGGTCTCCACCGGCGGCCGTCGTGGACCCTACCGGAAACGGGACCATCCTGGTTACGGACCGGTTCGGCCACGAAAACTTCTCGTAATCCCCCCACCAGCCGAACGAGTGGGCCGAGTACAAGGAATCGATCCTCAGGTATCCCGTCGGTCGGCGGTAGATCACCCCGGCTTCGACGGGCGGCTCCCAGTCCGGGCGTGTCACCTTGACCAGAAAGGACCCGTCCGGGAGCGGCCGGTGTACCGACTCGCCAGGACGCTGGTCGCTCGTGCGCGCGGCCGCCACCACGGCTCCAAGATCGATTCGGCGCTCCCGCATGAGCCTCCCTGACGGACCGAAGAACGCCACGGCCCTGAAACCCTGGTCCCACACCGCGATCGTGTCCCCCGGGAGGACCTGCAGGTGCATGGGATAGTGGAACTCCCCCGGTCCCCGGCCCGTCCTTCCGAAAGCTGCCGACACCTGCCCCGATGACTCGAACACCAATATCTTGCGGTCTCCCATCGGGGCAAGCATCGCAACGCGACCGTCCGAGAGGGGTGCAGCCTGTTGAACGCGCCAGATCAGGTGCGCAGAGTCGCCCGGAGCGCCGAGCCCGCCCAAAGTGAATTCAGGCTCTGGGTCCACGGTCCAGAACTGTGTGCTGTCCCGGACGGGGGAGTGGTTCTCAACGATCTCGATGCCGGCGGAGTCCCGGATCGTGACTCCAGCGGCCTCCTGTTGAGATGAAAGTGGTTCGGATGCGGGGCTATCGCAGGCCGAAAAGGCCAGTGCCGTGCCCACGGCAAGAGCACGCCAACCGGGGCTATGGCAGCCCATGGGATCGCTGCCGACCAGGTGCCGGCGCCCCTCCATCCGCGTCCACCGGCGCCTGCTTCATCCGGAACGCGTCGCTCGTCACCACGCCGATGATGAACGACGACAGCCGGTAGTCATTTTCAGCCGCCTCGGCCGCGATCGCTCGAATGGCAGACTGGTCCCTGTAGTCTATCCCCCGCCCCACGGCGTACGCCATGAGATTCCCGGTGAACTGGCGCACCAGCGGGACCGGCCGCTGGAGCAGCACGCGCGAAAGGTCCGCCGGCGTCTCGATCTCCGTCCCGTCGTAGAAGGTGCCGCGCGTGTCGAGTTCGGCTCCGTCCTCGCGGATCCGCCACTTCCCCGTCACGTCGAAGTTGTCGAGCGCCAGCCCGATCGGGTCGATGAAGTTGTGGCACGAGCGGCAGGTGGGGCTCTCGCGGTGCATCTCGAGACGCTCGCGGGTGGTCAGCGGCTTTCCGTCGCGCGCGCCCTCGGTCTCCTCCAGCTCGGGGATCCCGGGCGGAGGCGGGGGCGGAGGCGTGCCGAGCAGGACCTCCATCACCCACTTGCCCCTGAGCACCGGCGACGTGCGGTTCCCGAGCGATGTCTGCACCAGGGTGCTCCCGTGCCCGAGGACGCCGCGCCGCCGGTCGTCCGGGTAGGCCACGCGGAGAAAGCCCTCGCCGCGCACGCCGTCGATCCCGTAGTGACGCGCCAGCCGCTCGTTCACGAAGGTGTAGTCGGCGCGGTAGAGGTCGAGCAGGCTCCCGTCCTCGCGGACCAGGTTGTCGAAGAAGAGCTCGGTCTCGCGCCGCATCGCGTCGGCCAGCTGACGGCTGTAGTTGGGGAAGCGGAAGGCGTCGGGACTGACCTTCTCCACATCCTGAAGACGCAGCCAGAGCGAGGCAAACCGCGTCGCCAGCGCCTCGGAACGGGGGTCCGCGAGCATCCGGCGGGCCTGGGCCTCGACTCCGGACGGGTCGGCGAGCTCACCGCTGCGCGCCGCCGCCACCAGCTCGTCGTCGGGCGCCGTACCCCAGAGGAAGAACGACAGGCGGGCCGCAAGGTCCTCGCCGGTGAGCGGATAGATCTCCCCGGGCTGCACGCCGGGGGGTTGGCGTTCCATGCGGAAGAGGAAGTGGGGGCTTGAAAGAATAGCCTCCAGAGCCGTCCTTATCCCGGCCTCGAACCCGCCCTCCTCGCTGCCGAGGCGGTAAAAGCCGAGAAGGTCGGCCACCTCTTCGCGGTCGGGATCCCGGCCGTAGGCGTCAGCCGCCAGACGCGCGATGATCTCGCGGGCGCACGGCTCCGCCTCGGCGGCGCTCGTCGGGCGGCACGAGAAGACCCGCCGCCGCGCCGGGAAGTCCGACACGCCGGTCGGATTGTGCGGCCCCTCCACCGTGAGGCTCATCAGGTGCGGGAGCGAGGTCTGCCCGTAGCTCGTCTCGGTCCCGGTGAGCGACCAGTCGTTCGGGCGGATCAGGTCTTCGTAGGGCCCGTCCATCTTGCGGATGAACGCCGCGGTGAGGCGATGCTCGCCGGCGCGGAGCAGCACGGGCTCGGTGCGGACCGGGAAGCCCTTGCGGCCCTGGAAGTCGATGTTGCCCCCGTAGCGTACCAGCGCGAGGCGTTCCCCGTTGACCGAGATGTCGATGTCGTCGTAGCGCTCCCCCCACCCCGACATGAAGGTCATGGAGAAGACGTACTCGCCGTCGGCCGGGAAGGAGTGCAGCACGCTGATCCCCCCGCGCGTGCCGAACGGGGCGCCGGGAGCGCGCTCCCACTCGTGCTGCGAGACCGAGGGCGGGTTGGTGTAGGTGGTGGACGCCGTCGCCGCGTCGCGGTCGCCGACCGCCCGGCGCGCGATCTCGCTGGCCGCCGACAGGTACGCGTCCATGAGCGTGGCGGACAGGGTCTGCTCGTCGGCGATGTTGTCGAAGCCGCCGCTGATCCGGTCGTCGGGCAGCCACTGGGCGGGATCGACGGTGAGGCCGAGCAGGTCGTACACGACGCGGGCGTACTCGGCGCGGTTGAGCCGCTGGAACGGCCTCGACCCCACGAAGGGACGGGCCGCGGCCGCCGCGTCCACCGTCTCCTCCAGCGTGCGGGCGAGGGCCTGCAGGGTGTCGCCCGCGGGGCGGCTCGCGCCCGGCGGCGGCATCATCCCCGCGCGCAGCTTGCGGATCATGCGCTCGGCGACGTCGGCGTTCTCGGCCGCGCGCGCAACGTCGAAGTCCTCGAGGACCAGGTTGCCGAGGAGACGGCGCTGGTTGTGGCAGCCCGTGCAGTATTGCTGGACGACTTCGGTGAGGGGGTGGGCGGGGCCGGGGAGCGGACGCACCGCAACGGGTGTGCTGCCCGTCCCCGCCACCAGAATTGCGCCGCCCAGTGCGGCGAGAAGGATACCGTCTCTCATTGGCGTTCGTCCCAACCTCGTGCCTGTGAGCCCATGACACTGCCAAGGTAGGAACGCTCGCCGAGCCCGTCCATTGCCATTGCCGGGTGGAGTTCGGGACCGGCGGGCCGTGAGACACTCCCCGATGCGGCAGCGCCGGGCTCACGCATCTTGGAGCGTTCCGGCTTTTACCGTAGCTTGGGTCACGCCCCCGGCAGGACGCGAACCGATGAAGGAACAATCTCAAGCGACGAACACCGCGCCCTGGCGGCGCGGCAGGGGTGCCCCCACCCCGTGGCTGATGCGCCCCGTGCTGCCACCGCTGGAGGAATACGCGGCCGTTCCATCGTTCAGGAAGAGGGCGCCGCTCGATGCCCATGCCATCCGCGCTCTCTGGCATGAGCACATGTCCGGCAGTCCCGTTCGCATGGACCGGGAGGCCCTCCGCATGCAGCGCTGGATTCGCACCGACCGGGACGGGGTCCTGACCTCGGACGAGGAAACCGCGCTGCACGACTTCTTCGAGGCCCTGCGCGGCATCGATCTCCTGGCCTTTCGCCAGAGCTGCGGTGCGTCGATATACGAGATCGCCCGCGTGATGCACATCATCGAATGCCGCGCGCACTATGCGGTCGGCTGGATGCGCCAGCACCTCTACGAAGACTGGGATGACGAGTGGCGGGCGGGCTGACGCTGAAATTATCCGGCACCCACGGCGTGGCCCTCGCCGACTTCAGGGGAGTGATCGAGGAGCTGCTGGTGCGGGACTGGTCTACGCTTGTAATGGGCGGCGGCACGGTTCTGGCCATGCACTGGAACCACCGGCACAGCACCGACCTCGACTTCGTGGTGGAGGAGGACGAGCCCCCGGATGCCGGAGCACTGCGGGACAGGCTCGAAGCGCTTCAGCGCCAGGGCCGGATTGATGTTTGGCGATACGCAAGGCGGCGATCAGTGATGCTGACGGCCGGCGACATCAGGCTGTCGTTCGTGTTTGAGGGCGTCGACGCAGGCGTCTCCACCGAGGGCCGCACCGCGTTGGACATCAGGTGCGAGTCACCCGACAGCATTCTGGCGAGAAAGCTGTTTGGCAGGGTTCTCGATTCCGGACAGATGGTGTCGAGGGACTTCTATGACTTCGCCTGGGCCGCGCTGCACCGTCCGCCGCTTTGGGCGCAGGTGAGCGGGCGTCTGCTACCTGAGGAGCGGGGCCGGCTTGTGCACGAATGCCGGTCGATCGCGCGATCCCGCAAGGGACGACGAACCGGCCGTCCCGTGCTGAGGCCGAGCGATCCGGCGCTGGCTCGGGATGTCTGGGCCACCTGCGCGCGGATCCTTGTCTCCTGAACTATGCCGGGGCCCTGCCGACCAGTGCGAGCGCCCGCGTCACGAACCGCCATTCCACCAGCGGAGACACGCCACTGCCCTGTCGGAACACTTCCTGACGGTCGGACATGAAGGTGGAAACGGCATCGTCCAGCGCCACTCCGGGGTCGCGTC